>JAHBXU010000296.1 GCA_019636315.1 Planctomycetaceae bacterium
TTCAGCGGCGGCGCCAAGATGGTCCTTCCCGGTCTGTCCGACCTGCCATCGATCGCCCGTAGTCACAAGTTCGTTCAACTGGGCCTGCGGGGCGGCGGTGATCCGAATGCCAATCGATTTCGTACCGAGGCGGAGCAGATCGCACAGAACCTGGGGTTGAAGTACATCGTCTGTGTTGTGACGAACGCGGCGAGAGAGACGATCGGTCTTTATGCGGGAGGCGTCGTGGCGGCCCATCGGGCGGCCTGCCATCACGCGGCCGAAGCCTTCGCGACGCCTGTGACGGACGTGTACGACGGAGTTGTCCTGAACGCATATCCCAAGGACGGCGATTTGATCCAGGCGCTGAACGCATTCATCGCCTGGAAGACGGCCAAAGCACCGTTGGTGCGTGAGGGAGGGGTCGTTGTGCTGGCGGGCGCCTGTCCGCTGGGGATTGGCCGTCATGGTCTGTTTGACCCCACCGGAGCCAGTTACAAGGCGCCGACACCGCTGCGAGCGCTCTCGGGTCGGGACCTTTGGCTCTATGCTCCGGGGATCTCGGAGGAAGCGGCACATCAGATCTTGTGGGATGGGTACCGGGTTTTTCAAACGACGGATGAACTTTTTCGGGCCCTCGGCGACCGGTTGACGGACCGTGCTTCGATGGCGGTGTTTCCCTGCGCTCCGATGCAACAAGTCAACGATCTTCGCTGAACAACGGATATGCCGATGAAAACGATTTGGGATTTATTCGAGCTGCAGGCCATTCGGTCGCCGGAATCGATCGCCGTCTGCGATCAAGGGGTGAACTACACCTATCGCGACCTGCGGGAGGGAGCGATTGCGTTCGCCGCCTGGCTGGAACGCGCACAAACGGAGCCGGGAGATCGAATCACGCTCCTGCTGCCAAACTGCGTCCAGTATGTCACGTGTTATCTGGGAATCCTGAAGGCCGGACGGGTGGCGGTCGCGCTCAATACGGAGATTGGCCACGAGGAGTTGGAAACGATTTTGGATGATTGCCGTCCCACCGTGGTCGTTCTGGGCGACAAGAGCGCATCATTCGCTGAAACGCTGCGTCGGCTGCGTGAGCGGATTCAGGTGCCTCGCAAAGTCCTGCACGTCGCGGAGCCATCGGATCTCCGGGCACTGGTCGGTCTTCAGCGCGCGATTGATACGGACGTCATCGATCGAGATACGCCCACGGCCCTCCCGAAGAAACTGCGCGAACTGGCGCAGATCATCTACACCTCGGGCACAACCGGTCGTCCGAAGGGTGTCATGCTGAGCCACAAGAATCTGGTGTCGAACTGCGAGTCGATCGTTCAATACCTGTCGCTCAAACCATCGGACAGCGTATTGGCCGTGCTGCCCTTTTTCTATTCGTACGGAAACTCCTTGTTGATCACCCATCTGGCAGTCGGCGGACGCCTGGTGCTGGCGAATGAATTCGTGTTCTGGAACCGCGTGCTGGACGTCATGGAGCAACAGCGGGTGACGGGATTCGCGGGCGTGCCGTCCACATTCGCCATGCTGCTGTTCCGGTCGGATCTGTCCCGTCGTCGCCTCGTCCATCTGCGATACCTGACTTGTGCGGGGGGCGGGTTGCTGCCGTCGCATGTGGAGCGGCTGCGCGAACTGTTGCCCGACCCGGAATTGTTTCTGATGTATGGCCAGACCGAAGCCACGGCGAGGCTGTCGGTGCTCATGCCGCGGGATATTGATCGCAAGGCGGGCTCCATCGGCCGAGGGATTCCGGGCGTGACGCTGCGGGTCCTCGATGACGCCGGGCGGTCCGTGCCGCCCCACGAAGTCGGAGAGATCGTCGCCCGTGGCCCCAATCTGATGATGGGCTACTGGAACGACCCGGAAGGAACGCGGCACGTCCTCCGCCCGGAAGGCCTGCGGACGGGCGATTTGGCCTATGGTGATGAAGACGGGTATCTGTACATCGTCGGCCGCAAGAGCGACATGATCAAAAGCGGCTCCTATCGCATTTCGCCTCACGAAATCGAGGACATCATCCTAAGGCACGAAGACGTCGCGGAAGCGGCTGTTGTCGGCCAGCCTGACGAAATCTGGGGTGAAGTCCCCGTCGCGTTCGTTGTGCCGGCGGGTGATTCGACCGTCGATGCCGACGCGCTTCTGGAACGTTGCCGTCGCACCCTTCCTCGTTACAAACTTCCCAAACGGATTCACGTGATCGAGTCGCTACCCCGGACAGCCAGTGGAAAAATCCGGCGTTCGGAACTGCGAAAGCTCGGTTGTGAGGCGGTTCTGCCGCGAAGTGCCGCAGAACCGCAGATTCTGGACGTTTCCTGATTGTCAACCGTCTGTGATAGCGTCCACATTGATTTGGGGGCAGTCGTCGGATTGGAACTCTGACTCGTCTCCAGCGCCCTCCGCCACATCTTGAAGGATACTGCCGTGAGTAAGAAAACGCCGCGCAAAATCAGCCGAGGAATGGCTGTCCGCATGCTGGCGGATGTCATGTTGATGAATCTGGCGCTGGTCGCTGCGCTCGTCATTCGCTTTCTGATCCTGCTGGCCATGGGGCCGGAAGCAGGGCTCCCCAATCCGCAGGCCACCTTGTGGAAATTCTTCCAGGCGTATTGGCAGAATGCGCCCATCCTGAGCGTCATCTGCCTCGCCGTCTTTGCTCGTGAAGGATTCTATACGTACGAGGGATCCTATAACGGAAAGTACAAGCCGCTGATCATTGTGAAGGCCGTCGCACTGACGTTTCTGACGTTCGGTGTCTCGACGTACCTGTTCTGGGATCTGATTGGGCTGCAGGACATTCCTCGTGGGGCATTCCTGCTGACCGCCGCCATCTGCCTGCTATTGTGTCTGTCGGCCCGCACCTGGAGCGCCTTGTGGGAGCGGGTCGTGCGTCCGGACCGAGAGTCGCGGCTGCGCAATCGCGTGGGCAACGCCCGCAATGTGCTGGTGATCGGCGGCGCCGGTTATATCGGTTCTGCCTTATTGCCCAAGCTGCTGGCACAAGGTTGCCGCGTGCGTGTGCTCGATCGTTTCCTGTTCGGTGAGAAGCCGATTGAAGGCGTGGCCGGCCATCCGCGACTGGAACTGGTCGAAGGTGATTTCCGGCACGTCGACAAGGTCGTCGAGGCCATGCAGGGAATGGATGCGGTGGTTCATCTGGGAGCGATCGTCGGCGATCCGGCCAGCGCCCTGGACGAGCAGGTGACAGTCGCCGTCAATCTCACCGCGACGCAGATGATCGCCCAGGTGGCCAAGGCCTGCGGGGTATCGCGATTCATCTTCGCGAGCACGTGCTCCGTCTATGGAGCGAGCGACGAGCTGCTCGATGAGCAGTCCAAGGTGAAGCCCATCTCCCTCTACGGGAGGACGAAGCTGGCTGCCGAGCAGGGGCTTCTGCGCATGGCGGACGAGCACTTTGCTCCCACGGTGATCCGGTTCGCCACGATTTACGGATTGTCCGGACGAACACGGTTCGACCTCGTCGTGAACTTGCTCGCGGCCATGGCCAAAGTCGAAGGCAAGATCACCGTGCATGGCGGCGATCAATGGCGACCGTTCGTGCATGTCGACGATGCCGCGCTGGCGGTTTCCACGTTGCTCCAGACGCCGCTTTCGGCCATCGGCAACCAGATCTTCAACATCGGATCCGACGAACAGAACTACACCATTCGGCAGGTGGGCGAATTGATCCACGAGCAGGCCTTCACTGCCGATTTGATGGTTTATGACGAGGATGTCGACAAACGCAACTATCGCGTCAGCTTTAAGAAATTGAAGGCGGCGATTGGATTCCGCCCGCAGTGGACGCTCGAGCAGGGGATCGCCCAGGTGCTCGAAGCAGTCATCAGTGGTGCTATCGGCGATTATCGCGACAAGCAGTACAGCAACGTGAAGTATCTTAAAGAGTCCGGGCTGATCGACCTGCTCCGGGTGGACGACGACTGGTCAGATACGGTGATGTCGGACGACTCCTCGATGAACCTGCCCAAAACGGAGGCGCTGGTTAAACCGAGGGCGTCGGCGCCCAGCCCGTCCCCTGCATAAGACGTTCATCCGTCGACAGCAGATGTTCGTTCCGTAACCGAGGTGTCGCGATCGTTTGTTGAGGAGCTGCTTCGTTCGTTGCCCGACCCGTCAGCGAGGGAGATGTCGGACCTCCGTTGCCGGCAGGTCGATTGGCAGTCGAAGCGAGCAACCCGGATATCCGTTCTCAGTTGTTTAACCGTCAAGATTCTGCACAAAGGATTGTCCATGGCCGTTGAGACGCTGCGTCAACATGCAATTCCGTTCTTCTCACCATTGCTGGGTGACGAAGAAATCGACTCTGTTGTGGAAACTCTCCGCTCGGGTTGGCTGACCACCGGCCCCAAGGTTAAGCGGTTTGAACAGTTGTTCGCGGAGTCGGTCTCCGCCGGGCACGCCATCGCGGTCAACTCCTGTACGGCGGCGCTGCATCTGGCACTGGAAGCGATCGGCGTCGGTCCGGGAGATGAGGTCCTGATCCCGACGCTCACGTTCGCCTCGACAGGCGAAGTCATCATGCACCTCGGGGCAACTCCTGTCCTCGTGGATTGCGGTCCGGACTTTCTGATGGATGTCGCGGAGATGGAGTCGAAGATCACCCCACGGACGAAGGCGGTGATCCCAGTCCATTACGGCGGACACCCCTGCGACATGGAACGGATACTCAATGTCGCCCGCCGGCACGGCATCCGTGTGATCGAAGACGCGGCTCACGCGATTCCCGCAAGGTACGGCGACCGGCCGATCGGGACAATCGGCGACCTGACCTACTTCTCGTTCTATGCCAACAAGACCATCACCACCGGTGAGGGGGGGATGGTGACGACCAACGACGCCGAACTGGCCGACCGTGTGCGGCTCATGTCGCTGCACGGCATCAGCAAGGACGCCTGGAAGCGGTTCAGCGCCGAGGGCTCGTGGTACTACGAGATCACCGCTCCGGGTTACAAGTTCAACATGACCGACATTGCCGCTGCCATCGGCATCCATCAGCTCGCCAAGAGCGAGCGCTTCTGGCAACGGAGAGCGCAGATCGCCGCACAATACGATGAACGCTTCGCCTTTACTCCGGAAGTCGTCACGCCGACGACCGATCTGCATGTGCAGAACGCGTGGCATCTGTACGTCATCCGTCTCCAGGTCGAGGATCTGACGATCTCTCGCAACGAGTTCATCACACAGCTCAATCAAGCGGGCATCGGCACGAGCGTGCACTACCTGCCGCTGCACATGCATCCGCTGTATCGCGAACGATTCGGCTATGCGACAGAGGATCTGCCGCGCGGGGCCGATCTCTTTCAGCGGATCATTTCGCTGCCGATTCATCCCCGTCTGACAGACGAAGACGTGGACTTCGTGGCTGCCACCGTAAACCGATTGGTCGACGAACATCACCGATGAAGCGGGCGTTTGACATCACGTTTTCGCTGCTGGGGCTGATTCTGCTCAGCCCGGTTTTTCTGGCGGCGTGCGCGCTGGTCAAGCTGACGTCTCCCGGTCCTGCGTTCTTTATGCAGGAGCGGGTCGGTCGCGATTTTCGTCCGTTTCGCATCCTGAAGTTTCGGACGATGGTGGTGGACGCACCGAAGCAGGGAGGCCAGCTGACCGCCGGACGGGATCCCCGCATCACTCCGATCGGCCGTTGGCTCCGGGCGACCAAAGTCGACGAACTGCCGCAGTTGATCAATGTGTTCCGCGGGGACATGAGCTTCGTTGGCCCGCGCCCCGAGGTGCCCCGGTACGTCGAAAAGTTCCGCCGCGACTACGAGGTGCTGCTTCAAGTGCGTCCGGGCATCACCGACATCGCCTCGCTCAAGTACCGTCACGAGGCCGATCTGCTGGGACAATCCACCGATCCGGAGGCGACCTATGT
>JAHBXU010000297.1 GCA_019636315.1 Planctomycetaceae bacterium
GTTGTAGTTTACGCCGATGGCCTCAACATTCACCTGGCTCGACTATTCGGAACATGAGCGTCGCAAGATGCTCGATGTGATTGGACTGTTCGGCAAGAAAACGACGCGAGACGAGTTGGGGTTGGGGAGTCTACGGGACACATTTGCCGACCTTCTGTTTCCGGGGACCAGTACTATCCAGACAGCGGCCAGGTACGTTCTCTTCGTGCTGCGTGGGGGCATGCATCACGCCGCAGGCGGGTGAGCATGTTGACAGCGGAGTCATGGCGACTCGGCAAACGCCGTGACGCCATGCCATCCAGCCAGTAGACTTGCGGCATGCATGGCATTCCTGCGAGTGATGGTGACCGGCGGATTGACTGGGGGCAGACGTCGGTCGACTATGCGGCGTGGCGGCCGGATTATCCGCCCGAGTTCTATGATCGGCTGGCGGGGCAGGGGATTGGGCGGCCGGGCCAGCGGGTTCTGGACCTGGGGACGGGGGTCGGGTTTCTCGCCCTCAATTTCGCGCGGCGTGGGGCGATCGTGTCCGGCGTCGACATTGCCGCGGGACAGATCCGCGTGGCACGCGAGTCCGCGGAACGCGAGGAACTATCGGTCGACTTTCGCGTCGCGGCAGCGGAAGAGACGAGTCTCCCGGATCACGCGTTTGACGCGATCACGGCCAGTCAGTGCTGGTTGTATTTCGATCGTGAGCGGGCCATCGCGGAAGTATGTCGACTGCTTGCACCGCAGGGGGTGCTGATGATCTGCCATTTTTGCTGGCTGCCGCGAGAGGACGCGATTGCACGGGCTTCGGAACAATTGGTGTTGCAGTTCAATCCGCAATGGACGGGTGCAGACTGGTCGGGCGTGATTCCGGAGATGCCCGCATGGGCGGTGGGGCGGTTTGAGAAGGTCGGCGGTTTCGTGTTCGACACGCCGGTGCGGTTTACGCGCGAGCGATGGCGGGGACGGATGCGGGCGTGCCGCGGCGTGGGAGCGGCTTTGCCCGTGGACGAGGTCGAGGCATACGACCGTGCACATGCCGCACTCCTGGAGCGGATTGCACCGGAGGAGTTTGATATCGTGCATCGGGTCGATTGTTTTGTTCTGCGGCCGCTGGACCCATGATTCCGCGCATTCTCGAACCGGAGGTGATGGATACTGCCGCGGAAGCATGCGAATACGACGCGATGGACCATGCGGAGGTCAACCGTGTTTTTGTGGATGACTTGCTTGCGGCCATTCCTTTGTGGGATCCGGTTGTTGGGCGTGTCCTGGATGTCGGCACCGGCACTGCACAGATTCCCCTGGAGTTGTGCGGGCGGAGCCGGTTTGCAGGAGAGGTCGTCGGCGTCGATCTGGCGGAGGAGATGCTCATCCTGGCCCGGCAGAATATTTCGCGGGCGGGTTGGCAAACACGAGTGCAGGTCGAGTGCATCGACGCCAAATCGCTGCGCTATGCGGATTCCGAATTCGATATCGTGATGTCCAACAGCATTGTGCATCATATTCCACAGCCGCTGGATGTGCTGCGGGAGATGGTTCGTGTGGTCCGTCCGGGCGGACAACTGTTCGTCCGCGACCTGCTGCGGCCGGTGAGCGACGACGAGGTCGAGCAGATTGTGACGGCCTACGCGGGGCAGGAGCCTGTGCATGCCCAACAGTTGTTCCGGCAGTCGCTGTGGGCCGCGCTGACGGTTGATGAGATGCGCGCCCTGACGACAGCAGTCGGGCTCCCCATCGACTGCGTGCGGCAGACCAGCGACCGGCACTGGACGCTCGCGTGGACACGGCAAACCTGAGTGCTCCAACAACGGAGAGAGGTCAACGTCTGCTTTCCAAGCTGCTGCCTTGGAACCAAAAGAACAAGCAGCGGGCGGAAGCCCAGAAACCGAGCCTGTCGCGTCTAACGGTTATGCGGGCGTCGCCTGGCGAGAAGGATTACGCAGGCGGACGGAACTCACAGATCGGAAAAGTTTCACTGGACGCCCCACTCGCTTCATTCTCACGAGCCAGATCTTCCGATCCATCTTACGGAATAGATTCAGATTCACGGTTTGTCGATTCCGCGTCTACGGGGAGGGTCCTGTCATGTCAGCCTGCATGCATCGCACGAAACGCGGCGGCCGTCGGTCTGGGACGGCGTGCGCGTCGCTCCGTCGCGCAGTGGAGGGCTTGCGGCGGGACATTGACGAATTGGAGCGATCGTTCGCAACCTGGAAAGAGGACGGCCGGCTGCGAGCGCGACACACCGAGGTGCGGTTCCACGTGATCCAAGCCCAACTTGCCCGGCTGGACGCGAGCGGTACGATGGGGACATCTCGTACTTGTCCCCTCGCGCCCCCCGTCAGCACGCCAGCGGTCGTGTTTGCGATCACCGCGTACCGCACCTCATGACCGATCCTCCTCGTACTCCATTGCCGTCGGATCTGGAATCAGCCGCGCGTCAAACTCAGTTTCTGGAGGTCATCAGCCGCGACGAGGCCGAACGACGATTTCACCGCCATCTCACGTTACAGCCGCTCGAGAGCGAAAGGGTCGCGCTCTCGGCGGCTTTATTGCGTGTCCTGGCCGAGGATGTCGTTTCGACCGTCGATGTCCCGTCGTTCGACCGGTCGAACGTGGACGGTTTTGCAATCCAGGCGGCCGACGCCACGGGTGCGGAGGAAGAGTCCACACGGGTGGTGCGACTGAATGACGAAGTTCTTTCGCCGGGCGTTTACCCACAGCTTCCCGTCACGCGGGGAGTCGGCACAACGATTGCCACCGGGGGCATGCTGCCGCGCGGAGCCGACGCTGTGCTGATGGTCGAGCATTCGGAACTCGTGGAAGCGGCAGACGGATCGCGGCTGGAGATTCGCCGCAACATCCCGCCGGGAGAGAACGTCACGTTTGCCGGGACCGATATTGCGCGGGGGGAGACTGTACTCAGGATCGGCCAGTTGCTCACGTCACGCGAACTGGGCGTGCTGGCCGCGGTAGGGCGAGACCATGTGCAGGTCTATCGACGGCCGCGCGTCGCGATCCTGTCGACGGGAGATGAAATCGTTCCTCCTGGCGGGCCGCTTCCGCCGGGATGCGTGTACGACTCGAACGCGGCCATTCTGGCGGCTGCTGTCGAGGAACTCGGCGCTGAGCCGATCCCGCTCGGCGTCGTGCCGGACGAGGAAGGGCAACTGGAGTCCGCAGTGCAGGACGCGCTGCGACATGACGTGGTGGTGCTCTCCGGCGGTACGTCGAAGGGGGCGGGGGACCTGTCGTACCGTATTATTGCAACGCTTGGCGAGCCGGGGATCGTCGCTCACGGCGTGGCGCTGAAGCCGGGCAAACCGATCTGTCTGGCGGTGAGCGACGGCAAGCCGATCGTCATTCTGCCGGGGTTTCCCACGTCGGCGATCTTCACGTTCCACGAATTCGTGGCGCCGGTCATTCGCGCACTGGGCGGACGGTCGATCAAATGCCGCCGTACGGTGCGAGCGACGCTGCCGATGCGGGTGAACTCGCAGCGGGGACGAACCGAGTTCCTGCTGGTGAGCCTGTTCGACGGCGACGAGGGAATAGCCGCCTATCCCATGGGCAAGGGATCGGGATCGGTGACGACATTTTCGCAGGCGGACGGGTTCATCACGATCGATCAGCACACCGAGATCCTGCACGAAGGGAGCGCGGTCCATGTGACGTTGTTGGACGAGTCGATCGCACCGGCCGACCTCTCGCTGGTGACGAGCCATTGTGTGGGACTCGACCGGGTGCTGTCGCGCGTGCAGCAGCGAGGGTTCACCGTGAAAACAATGCATGTGGGGAGCACCGGGGCGCTGGCCGCGGCAAAACGCGGTGAGTGCGATGTCGCCGGAATTCACCTGCTCGACCCGGCAACAGGTGACTACAACCGCCCCTATGTCGAGGCCGCGGGAGGGAACGTGAAGCTGGTTCCGGGATATGGCCGCATGCAGTGTCTCGTGTTTCGCGAGGGCGATCAGCGTTTCCACGGGAAGTCGGCGCTGGACGCTCTGGCTGCCGCATTAAGTGATCCGGACTGCCGGCTGGTGAACCGCAATCCGGGGAGCGGAACGCGGATCCTGCTCGACGGATTGCTGGTTGAGGCGCGCAGAACCGGAAGCGACAGTGGACTCGCAGAATCGCCGGAGCTGCCTGCGGGTTACGAAGTGCAGGTGCGTTCGCATAACGCCGTTTGTGCAGCAGTGAAGGACGGCCGTGCGGACTGGGGCATAGCGATCGACGTCGTCGCACGGCTGTACGAGCTGTCCACAATCCCGCTGCAGGAAGAGCGGTTCGATTTTGTGATCCCCATGCGGCGCTTAGAACGCCCCGCGGTGCAGGCGTTTCTCGAAGTGCTACGCGACAACGAACTGCAGGCGGAACTACAAACCGTCGGCTTTCGCCCATAGCGGGCTGTGCCCATCTTGGCGATACGCTTGCAGCCTGTAGTGGTCCGTTGCACGCGGAAGCGATGGGCGGAACCCACGCGACGGCTATTGGTCGGCGGCCTCTTCCGCATCCGCTGATTCGTCGCCGGACATCGACGCGGCCTGGACGGCTGTTGCGAGGGTATAGAGGGGATTCTGGCCCATCTTCTGACCGCATTTAGGGCACTTGGTTTTAGCGATGCCCTTGCCCCCTTTGCCGCCCAGCTTCTCCTTATTGCGGGCGTCTTCGCTCACGACCAGTCCACACGCACCGCACAGCCAGCCGGCGATCGCCAGTTCGAGCTTCGGATCGGCCTGGTAAAAGCTGAGATACTCCAGTGCCTTGATCTTAACGTCGCTGTAGTGGCACTTATGTTCGGTGAAGGAGTCCGTCAGCGGCACACCCGCGTTGTGGCCGAAGTTGGCCATCGAATAGATCGAACCGACGATTTCCGCAAACTCGCGGAACTCACTTAATGTGAAGGACAAAAATCGCGGCTGCTCGCTGGCCTCCAGCAGCGGCAACTGCACGGCGATCCGGCCCACGCCGAACACCGGAATGCCGTGAAACAGGGACTCCGTGAGCGATGCGGCCGGCTGCACCATGCGGAGCTGGACGACCTGATCGGCGGTAAAACTCTTCTTGTCGCCGGTCGGCGCGTCGGCAACCGACTTGCCGGCGCGGAAGTGGTCCAGCAGTGCGGCGCGCGGGTCGGCCGGCACGTCGGCTCCTTTGTCCCCCTTGGAGAACAGTCCCGCTTTTTTGGCTTTGGCCGGGGCGAGCGACGCAATCAACAGACTGTCAGGAGCAAACCCGACTTCCACCAGGGCGAACTCCTTCGTCAGGCTGTCGGCCTTGAGTTTGAGCTTTTCGGGATTGAGGGTGTGCTGGTGGACATCGGACATCCACCGCTGATAGACACCGGCGGAAAGGTATTTGGGCCCCGCGGGTTGCGGTTCCTTCTGCTTGAGAGCTTCTTCCTTCTGGATTGCTTCCAGCTTGTCCAGCAGACTGATTCGGACGCGGGACGACGACCCGAAGGTGATTCGCCGCATCTCGCCCGTGCGCTCGTCGCGGACCTGAATGCGGCACCCCTTGGGCGCGTCGATGAGAAATCCATCCCGGATCTGCTTAACCCCGTCAAGAATGTCCCCCCGATCGCCCTTGCGCTTCTGGCGCTCGATTTCTTCCTGAGCCGCCAACTGCAGCAACGCGTCGCCCCCGGTCGCAATGGAGTGCGGAACTTCGTCTTCGGGAGCGGAAACCGGCACTGGTGGTTCTGTCTCGGCGGCCACCTGTTCGATTGCGATCGACTCGGCGGCCGGTGCGGGTGCATCGGCGACGTCGGCCATCATGACCGGCGCGACACTGCCGCCCCCGGTCATCTGGAATCCGCTGTCTTCATCATCGTCCGGCGGATCAAAGGTTGAACCTGGTCCGGCCAGCATGGCG
>JAHBXU010000298.1 GCA_019636315.1 Planctomycetaceae bacterium
AGGTCGGGAGCATTCTCAAATACTCTGGGCAACATGACCCGGTTCCATCGCAGTACAGCTTTTACATGTGAAACCAACGATGACGGCCACGATTACCGAATGAGTGCTTGTCATAGTCCTGAGCCAACGGTTCGATGATGCGAGCGCGCTGTGCCGGCGACCAGCGGATGAACCCGTTTGTCCCCTGCGGCATAGCGTGAGCCAGAGATAGACGCCAGCCAGCCTCGCGGCTTGCTGCGGATAGGCCGTCGCGTCGATGATAGCCACCACGAACCAGAACAGGAACATCGGCACGTACATCAGGCGACCTCCGGGAGCGAAGGCAGATCGGTCGGAACTTCCGCAAACGGCTGCACGATCTGCCGGCGGAGCCTCAGCACCGAGTGGGGCAGCGGTTGGTACGCCGTTCTGGCACGGGCCTCGTTGACCGCTTTGAGGATGCTCAGGAGTTGCCGGCGGATTGGGGCGTATCTTGCATACGGCACGCGGGCGAAGTCGATCGCCAGGTTCTCGACCGAGCGGTGGCAGGCCCGATCCAGGAAGAACGCTTTGAGCTGCTTACAGGTTGGGTTGTCGATGCGGACGCAGGCGTGCCACTTCGGGTTTCCGCCCCCCTTCGGAGTCAGGCCGCTACGGCGGTAGCTGATCGAATAC
This sequence comes from Planctomycetaceae bacterium, assembly GCA_019636315.1. Taxonomy (GTDB): domain Bacteria; phylum Planctomycetota; class Planctomycetia; order Planctomycetales; family Planctomycetaceae; genus JAHBXU01. Next base: position 655 of record JAHBXU010000298.1, read on the forward strand.
CCCTCAAAGCGGATCGGCACGCGGCGGCAGTCGCGGATCACTTTTCGCTCGGCCTGCTTGAAGGGATGATGCCCCTCTGTCGCCAGCAGCAGGAACCAGTCCTCGAACCGGATGTACTGCATGTTGGCCAGACCGCAGCGCTTGCGTGATGTGCGTTCGCGCTCGCTGACGGCGATCCCGTACTTGTCGATCAGCTTGCGATCGAGTGCTTCGAGATCGGTTCCCGGTTTGAGTCGGCCGCTGACATAGAACCAGTACCCGTGCCGCAGGTACGAGACGGCCACCTGCTGCACGAGTCCTTCGGGTGAACTGGCGACGCACCGATACTGCATGCTCTTCCCGCCTGAAAGCTGCTTGTGCTTACTGCACAAAGCTGGTATTCCCCTGGGCCGATCCTTCACCGCCGTTCCGCAGGAAGGCAGTTGCCAGATCGCCCGCTCCGTCGACACGAAAACGTGTGGGGTTTGTTGCGGCCAACCCCACCAAGGCCGTTTCCTGAGAAGGAAAATCCTTTGTCGGCAGCAGAACGGTACGGCAACGGATTCTCCCGCATTCGGCGTGACGAAAGCCGCCTGCAGGTCATCTGTCGCGTGAACCGTTCCGACGAGCGGGCACCATCGGACGAATGTGTTGCACTGTTTTCGTCAGTGCACCCGCCCAATTCATAGTGCCCGCAGGACAAAACCTTCGACAGCGCTGGTCCCGGGCGCAAGGCGCACGGGTGGCGTCTGTCGTTCGTCCGCCGCCAAAAGTGATCGCTCTTCCGAGCGATCACCTCTGACCGCAGTTGCTGCCAACCAAGGAAGCCGATGCCTCAGGCATCGACCATGCCTCTTCCGACGGGGTCTTCGGCCGCCAGGCGGCCTCACTGCCCCTCAGCCCTTTCGTTCCTGCTCATTGAGGCATCACCCTCGACTCACAGCAGACGGGTCGCGACTGCCTTGCCGCGCGGAATTGTGCAAGAACTTGCTGCACAATTCCGTCCGAGCCTTCGCCCGGAACACCGCTCGCGCTTCCGCACGAGTCCTACTCAGGCCACTCTCCCCCACGACGGCTTTTGAATTACCTTGCTGACCAGGCAAGGCGCCGGAGTGCCAACTCCGGAGGCCGCAGTGGTTCCTGCGTTAGCGTCGGTCTCCGATTCCGAGGTCACGTGGCTAGGGCACTTCGCTCACGCGCTGATCAGGCAATCAGCGCTCAGAACGAAACACGGCCCGGTCCGCGTGGGTATGTGCCGCCTTCCGGCCGGCCATACTTTCACGTCTCGCACAGCGAGACGCATTTCCCCCTACGAAAACAGAAGCTCGGGGTATCGCTCCCACACGGATTGGTTGCGATTCGGCTCCGTCTCCTCGGAATCTCACTGGCAAGCCCTCCCTTGCGTATTTGGTTGGGCCTTTCGTGGTTCAGCTTTTCATAGCCGGGCATTTAACCCGGTCCCCGGAGTGGTCGACTCCGGTACCGCCTGTCGCCAGACGGCAACTCCCCACGCCAGCCGCGTTGAACGAACTCGCTCATGGAACATGAACAAGCCCGGACCCCACGGGCGGGATTTTTCAGTGCTCGCGACAACGCGGTCACAATAGCCACGGTCATTTCCGCGGCATGTGAACGTACATCGTCGCCATCACCGAAACACCCGCTTAGTGCTTCGCGCATGCGAAGCAGAAGCAGACTGCACGGCGGCAGTCCGCTTCACCGACGCGGCCTCAACGTCCTTGCGGAACGCCAAGGTCTGTCCGCATCGCCCTTCTTCTCTGTCTGATGAAACCTACCGAACAACTCAAGAAAGCTGCCGCAAGCACAGACGGCCTGTGGCGGATTGGATAGAACGCTGGGATTACGCCGATGCTCGAATTCCTCTCCATGACGAACGGAGCACGAATTCGATCGGGATTACTCCAACGAGCCTCCATTGAACTGGGCGAACGCGTCTCCACGTACCCAGCTCGAAGGGCCAGCATGAAGGAGGCTGGCAAAGCCCCCGGTCCTTATCCCCGGTTGATGAGACCGGGATTCCTGGACCTGCTGTCCCCATCGGAAGACGCCAGCTCACCTCCCTTATTCCCGCCGCTTATCGCCGCGGGGTTCAGGAGCACGCGTGATGACGTGAGTCAAACGACTATCGCCGGCTGGAGTGGCCGACGACACGCAGATCGATATCGCATTTTGCGGTTTCCTCCAAGTTGTGGTATCCGGTTGGTCGGGAATTCATCACAGACTCAATGCCAGGGAGGTGATCATGACCGCAACAAAGCCAGCCGAAAATGGAACCCAGCCGAAGCAGCAGCCTGTCAAAACCATCCGCAACGGGGCCATCGCGGCCAACATCTGGAAGCGCCAGACCCCGACCGGATTCGAGTATCTCGACTTCTCGTTGAGCCGCTCGTGGAAACTCAAGGACGGGGAGCGGGAAGGCTATTCCAGCAACTTCTTCGACCGCAACGACGAAGCCCTGATCGACGTCGTCACCCGGGCCGCCGATTACATTCGCCAGCATTCGATGGCGGAACCGGCGCCAGCACAGCCGTCGAAGCAGACTTCGCGAGCGCCGCGGGAAATCGCCGCCGCGCAGTAAGCTTCTGCACCGGCGCACAATTGTGGCCGGTTCAAGAGTGGTTCAAGAGGAGAGGGCAGGGAAGCCGCCCGGTTGCACCGGCCTGTGGATAACTCGTCATTCCCCTGGTGCGGGGGCGTGTCGGTCACGTCACCTTTCTCCGCCTCAAAGGCGTGTCGGCCGCGTCTCAATCCACAGCACAAGACGTGTCGGTCCCGTCACACTTTTCGACTGTTCCGCTTCCATAACCCGCGTGTATTCCCTTGTATTCATTGGAGAATCTCGGCATCCCTGAGCGACCGTCGTGCCTCCTCCAAAGTACTGGTACAAAGAAGAATCTGTACAACCAAAGGAGTTGCCGTGCAGAGCACGCAGGAAGGAAGAGCGGGGAGGGGAGAGACCCGCGATCGTCACGCGGAATCTCTGGCCGCCAGCACGTCCGCCGCCCGCGTCAGTCGTGGCCGCGGCGCGGCAGCTTCGCTCGCGGCGTGAATCGGCGACGGGCCGAACAGCTCCTCACGGATCCGTGAGATGACCGCCACCCCTTCGCTCGACAGCTCGTGCTGCCGCCGTTCCGATCGTTTCAGCTCCTGCCACCAGTCGGGCGCCGTGCGGGCGCCGGTGGCCGCCTTGCTCACCGAATCCACAAAGTACGCCATCGGGCTCTTGCGGAAGAACTGCGCCCCGTAGCGTTCCTTCGCGGCTTGCGTGATGTCGGCCCATTCGGCCAGCAGTCGCTGCGGGTAGCGGCGAATCAGCCGCGCTGCGGCGGCTTCATCCAGACCGATGGCCGTGAGCGTCTCGAAGATCGGCGTCTCGTGCGGGCTGATCTCCGCCGCCCGTCGCGGCCGCGCATCGAAGTACGGCCCGCGGGCGAACTTCACAAAGTAGTTGCCGGGGGAGGTCCGGAACACTTCGGCATCGGCCAGCACGTGCAGCTCGACCAGCTTCCGCAGGCATTTGCCGACCTTCGCTTTCATCTCCCGCACGGCCAGCGTGGGGCTGAAGCCCATCAGGTCGACCGCCAGGTGCTCCAGCCGCAGCGCTTTCAGATTGGCACGACGCGAGAGCACCTTGCTGGCGAACAGGAACAGCCGCCGGCTGGCGGCGTCCAGTTCGCGGTACACGGCCAGGTCGAAGCGGAAGTGTCCGGCCGGGCCCTTGGCCAGTTCAAAGAAGATCGGATCCCAGGCGATCCTCCAGGCCCGGTCCGAGTCGTCGTCGACCGGCAGGCTGTAACTGAAGAAGCGAAAACTCACGCGGCGGTGCTCGCCGCGGATCTGGTCGTAGAAGGCGTTGCTCATATAGGTCACGGTAGACAGCCGCTGGATGGCGTCGTGAAACTGCCGGTACTGCCGCCCGCCGCGCTTTGATCCCTGATTGATGACTCCCAGTTGCCGCAGGCACCAGTGGGGCGTGGCGTAGAGTTCCGGCTCGGGCTCCGGCTGGAGCAGCGTGAGCGCTAGCAGTCCCCAGAGGTAGAGTTCATCGGCGGCGGACAGTCCCAGCGGGCAGAACACCCGCACCTGGGAGGTTTTTCGCACCGCATCACCGGTCGAGTAGGCATAAGACGTGTCGAAGACGAGGTTCTCGACCAGCGACCGCCGGGAATCGAGCGGGCAGAGGGCGTGCTCCACCAGCGAGAGCTGGCCGACCCCCTGCACGTTGCGCTTTGCCGCTGTTCGTCGCATGTTCCTCCTGCCTCGCAAACTTCAAGCCCGTTAAAGCTCTCAGTAGCACGCCGGGATGACTGGCGAAACCGGAAACTGTCAGGCCCTGCGCGTTGTTGCCGGAGGCTGTTCAATGTGACGCGAACGACACGTACCGGCTGTTGGGTTCCGCGACGACACAATTTCCGAGCAGCCTTATTCGCTCAGATTGCACCGTGCAATTTCGCCCGCAATCGCGGCAGCGAAACAGAACATCACCACGCTCTGCACGGGTTCGGCGGTTCACATTCTCCTTGACGGAATTCCAGGGGCCGTGACAGCGTACTACGTATCGCGATGTGCATCCGCCCCTGTGCTTTCGCGGGGTTGCCCGGAATTGCACCGTGCAATCGGCCACCGGTGCGCATCATCAATGAGGATTCATGGCGGGACTGACACTCTGTCTCATCAATCAGAAGGGAGGTTGCGGGAAAAGCTCGACCTGCTTTCATCTGGCCGGCGCCTTCGTCGCGCTGGGCCACAAGGTGCTGCTAGTCGACGCCGATCCCCAGGGCTCGCTCAGCCAGGGCTTTCTCGGCTCGGATTGCGTGGAGAATCTGCCGGCCGGAGAAACGCTGGCCGCCATCTTTGACGAGTCCTGCTTCTTTCTCGATCAACAGCGGCTGATTCGCGAGACCCCCTTTCCGGGCATCTCGCTGGTTCCCGCCAATCAGCACCTGGCCGGCTTCAACGCGCCCAAACCGGAAACCGCCGGCCTGCTGCAGTTCGCGGTGCGCGACTTCCTCGAAGCCCAGCAGGACTACGACGTCGTGTTGATCGACTGTCCGCCCAATCTCTATCAGTGCAGCTGGAACGCGATGATCGCCGCCGACTACGTGCTGATTCCCGTGCCGCCGGAGGACTTCGGCACACAGGGACTGCGGGCCGTCCATCAGGCCATCG
>JAHBXU010000299.1 GCA_019636315.1 Planctomycetaceae bacterium
TCCGCCGGCTTGGTCGTAAGGAACTCGTCGAGGAGATTGTCGGGGAACACACCGGCCTGCGACTCGTGATGGATCGCGTCGGCCTCGTGGCGGGTTCCGACGTCCCCGTGTTGATCCTGGGAGAAACGGGAACCGGCAAGGAAGTGGTCGCCCGTGCCATTCACTTACGAAGCGCCCGTCATGAAGGTCCGTTCATTCGAGTGAACTGCGGCGCGATTCCGACCGAGCTCATCGACTCCCAGTTGTTCGGTCACGAACGCGGTAGTTTCACCGGGGCGGAACAGACGCGACACGGCTGGTTTGAACGCGCCGACAAGGGGACTTTGCTGCTCGACGAAATTGGCGAACTGCCTCTGGAAGCCCAGGTCCGGTTGTTGCGCGTCCTGCAGGACGGCTTTGTGGAACGCGTGGGAGGAGTTCAGTCGGTTCACGTCGATGTACGCATCATTGCTGCGACGCATCGTGATCTGGCCCAGATGGTCCGCGAGAATCGCTTTCGCGAGGACCTGTGGTACCGGCTTGCCGTGTTTCCCATCCTGATGCCCCCATTGCGCGACCGAAAGGATGACATTCCCGACCTCGCGCGCCATTTCGCCGAACGTGCGGCTGTTCGATTCGGTCTCGCGGCCACGACGCCGGCCCCCGGTGACTTACGACTTCTGCAGAATTACGATTGGCCCGGAAATATTCGTGAGTTCGGCGCCGTGATCGATCGGGCGGCCATCCTGGGAAACGGGAAGTCGCTGGAGATCGCGAAATCGCTTGGCTTCGCCGATTCCGGTCATCAAAACGGCTCATCACCGATGAGGAACCAGGGAGCGGTCCATCTCGTTGACCCCGCCGAGGACGACGCCCCGCTGAAGACGCTCGATGAGGCCATGCAGGCGCACATCGAGCGGGCGCTGGCGCGCACCGGCGGCCGCATCGAAGGCAAGGGAGGCGCGGCGGACCTTCTCGCAATCAATCCCCATACGCTTCGCGCCCGCATGCGCAAGCTGCGGATCACGTGGTCCGACTTCCGGAAGTAACGCCGGACTTCCCGTCGGCCACCGCAGCAATTCCGTGGCATATGATGGCCGTGTTATGTCACAGTCATATTCCGTGCCTGGTGATGGGGGCTGCTGTTTCCAAAGCATGTCGATGCCGCATCACGGCACGTCGCGCCGACGAATGGTCGTTTTGGTTCTTGGCATGCGGATTGCCTAGTGTGACGTCATGACCGCCGCCCGGCGGAAACGTCGCGCGCCGGCTGCAAGCCGATCAGCATTCCACACGCTCCCCGAGACAGGTATGAACGGATTCCCACGATTCTCCGCAGCACTCGCCGGAATGTGCCTTCTGCTGGCGGCTGGATGCGGTTCCGACACGGCAGGAAGCGGCGCTGGTGGCGTGCGGTTGTTGAACGTGTCCTATGATCCCACGCGCGAGTTCTACACGGAGTTCAACCAGGAATTTGCGACGCACTGGCAGAACACACACGGCGAACCAGTGGCGATCGAACAGTCGCACGGCGGAGCGGGCAAGCAGGCACGGGCCGTGATGGACGGCCTGCCGGCCGACGTCCTCACGTTGGCGATCGCCTATGACATCGACGTGATCGCCGAGCGGACCGAACTTCTGCCGACAGACTGGCAGAGTCGACTGCCCAACAACAGCTCCCCCTATACGACGACCATCGTGTTTCTTGTCCGGCAGGGGAACCCGAAGCAGATCCGGGACTGGAATGATCTCATTCGCCCGGGAATCGAGGTGATCACGCCTAATCCCAAGACATCCGGAGGCGCCCGCCTGAACTATCTTGCGGCCTGGGGGTATGCACTCCGACATAACAACAATGATGCAGGCAAGGCGCAGGAGTTCGTCACGGCCCTCTATCGGAACGTCCCCGTGTTGGACTCGGGCGCCCGTGGATCGACGACGACGTTTGTGCAGAACGGAATTGGCGACGTCCTGCTCACATGGGAGAACGAAGCCTTCCTGGCGGTTAATGAGCTGGGGGCTGACAAGGTCGAGATCGTCGTTCCCTCACTGAGCATCTTGGCCGAGCCGCCTGTTGCCGTCGTCGACAGCAACGCCCGCAAGCACGGTACGCTGGAGGTCTCCGAAGCCTATTTGCAGTATCTCTACTCGCCGGTTGGCCAGCGCCTTGCCGCAAAACATTTCTATCGTCCTGTCTCGCCCGAGCTGGCCGATTCGCAGGATGTATCTCGGTTCCCCGACATTGAGATGTTTACGGTGCAGGAAATGTTCGGCGGATGGCGAGAGGCGCAGGCCGCGCACTTCGACGACGGAAAATCCTTCGACCAGATCTATCAGCCGGTTGCGAAATAGTCACAGACACCGTGGAAGCTTCATTTTTTCGACTCAGGAACACTGCCATGATGACCCTTGTACTGTTTCCGGAATCCACCGACCGACGGGAATCGTCGGCGATCGCTGAGCATCGGATTGCTGTGTTGGCGGACGCCAGTTATCAGGTGGCCCTCAAGAATGGGCTGAGCGGTTCGTTTCTTGATACCCGCCTCGGTATCTGGGAAGCACTGCGAAACGTCGAGCAGTCGTCCTCGGTGGTCAGCGTTCGCCCGAACCAAAACACCGGAGAGTTTGCGGGCCGTTTCGCAGGAATCGCGTGAGTCAATCTGCGGAATCGCCGTTCGTGCGCTGGGAGGACTCATGAGGTTCGCATTGAAGCGCCACAGTGTCCTGCCCGGATTCGGACTGACGCTCGGTTATACCCTGCTGTATCTCAGCCTGATCGTGCTGCTGCCGTTGTCGGCGCTGTTTTTCAAGTCGGCCGAGCTGTCCATGGCGGAGTTCTGGTCGACGGTGACCAATCCACGTGTGGTGGCGTCTTACAAACTGACGTTCGGAGCCTCGCTGATTGCGGCCACGATCAATGCGGTCTTCGGATTCGCGGTGGCCTGGACTCTCGTCCGCTATCGCTTTCCCGGACGGCGGCTGTTGGACGCCATTGTCGATCTGCCGTTTGCGCTGCCGACGGCGGTTTCCGGAATTGCACTCACGGCCATCTATTCGCAGCACGGCTGGATTGGGCAGTATCTGGAGCCCTGGGGAGTGAAAGTCGCGTTCACGCCGCTCGGGATCACGCTCGCCCTCACGTTCATCGGCTTGCCCTTCGTGGTCCGCACGCTGCAACCGGCCCTGCAGGATCTTGATCGGGAAACCGAAGAGGCGGCCGCAATTCTGGGAGCGAATCGCTTTCAGACCTTCACCCGCGTGATCATTCCGGTCGTGCTGCCCGCGCTGTTGACGGGGTTTGCCCTGGCGTTCGCGCGGGCGATCGGAGAGTACGGGTCAGTCGTCTTCATCTCCGGAAATATGCCAATGCGGACGGAGATCGCCTCGCTGCTCATCATCTCCAAACTCGAACAACATGACACGGCCGGTGCGACAGCCATCGCCCTGGTGATGCTGCTGAGTTCGTTCGTTCTGTTGGCGGCAATCAACGGCCTGCAATGGTATGCGGGTCGTCGGCATCATGGGCTTTCGTAAATCCAATGGGAACAGCTTCACTCTCGCACGAGGCCTCGGCCGACGGCGCGACCGCATTCCGCGTGACCCGTGTGGTGACGGATGAACGGCCGTGGGCGCGCTGGTTGCTGATCGGCGTGACGGTGACTTTTCTGTCGCTGTTTCTCGTTGTGCCGCTCGCGGCCGTGTTTGCCGAAGCATTTCGCAAAGGACTGGGCGCCTACCTGGCGAGTTTTCGCGATCCCAACGCTCTGGCGGCGATCCGCCTGACTCTCCTGACGGCGGCCATCGCTGTCCCCGCCAATCTGGTGTTCGGCGTCGCAGCCGCATGGTGCATCGCGAAGTTCGAGTTCCGTGGGAAGAGCCTGTTGATCTCGCTCATTGATATTCCCTTCGCCGTTTCTCCGGTCGTTTCGGGGCTGATCTACATGCTGCTGTTCGGCATGCAGGGATGGTTCGGCCCCTGGCTGGCCGAACGGGGAATTCAGGTGATCTTCGCCGTGCCGGGGATCGTCCTGGCGACGATTTTCGTCACGTTTCCGTTCGTCGCCCGCGAGTTGATCCCCCTCATGCAGGAACAGGGCACGGAAGAGGAGCAGGCGGCCGTCTCCCTCGGGGCGAGCGGCTGGCAGACATTCCGGCGGGTCACGCTGCCAAACATCAAGTGGGCCCTGTTGTACGGAGTGATTCTGTCGAATGCCCGTGCGATGGGTGAGTTCGGTGCGGTGTCAGTGGTTTCCGGCCATATTCGCGGAAAGACGAACACGATGCCGCTCCATGTGGAGATTCTTTACAACGAATACAACTTTGTGGCGGCGTTTGCCGTCGCGTCGCTGCTGGCGCTGCTCGCCCTTGCGACGCTGGTGCTCAAGACACTTGTCGAATGGCAGATGCAGCGACAGGTGACGGAGGCGCTGGAACTCCGGGAGGAGACTTAACGTGAGCGTCGAAGTCGCCCATATCACGAAGACGTTCGGCGAATTTCGTGCGCTGAACGACGTGTCGTTGCGAATTCGCCAGGGTGAACTGGTGGCGCTGCTCGGACCGTCAGGTTCAGGCAAGACGACATTGTTGCGAATTCTCGCCGGCCTGGAAGTTCCCGACGACGGCAGCGGCGGTGTTTCATTTCACGAGGAAGTGGTCACCAATCAGCCTGTGGGGAAGCGGCAGGTGGGGTTCGTTTTCCAGCACTATGCGCTGTTCCGGCACATGTCGGTGTTTGAGAACATCGCGTTTCCTCTGCGCGTGCGGCCCCGCCGCCAGCGGCCGTCATTTGAGGAGATCCGGCGCCGCGTGATGGAGCTGCTGGAACTGGTGCAATTGTCGGGGGTCGGAAAGCGGTATCCGTCGCAACTCTCGGGAGGACAGCGGCAGCGGGTCGCCCTCGCCCGCGCACTGGCCGTCGAGCCGCGCGTGCTTTTGCTCGACGAACCGTTCGGAGCACTGGACGCCCAGGTGCGTCAGGAGCTGAGAGGCTGGTTGCGCCGATTGCATCAGGAGATTCACGTCACCAGCGTGCTCGTGACGCACGATCAGGAAGAGGCGCTGGAGGTGGCGGACCGGGTGGTGGTGATGAACGCCGGACGAATCGAACAGGATGGGACGCCCGAGCAGGTGTTCCATCAACCCGCGAGCGAATTTGTGATGAGGTTTCTCGGCCAGGTGAATGTTTTTCACGGCCGGGTCCACAAGGGAAGAGCCTCGTTCGAGGACATGGCCTTCGACTATCCGCACTATCCCCACGATCAGGAGCAACGGGCGACCGTCTACATGCGGCCGCACGAGCTGGATATTCATCGCTCTTCCAATGGCGTGCCGAGTCTGGCCGCACGTGTCGAACGTCTCAATCCCGCGGGTTCTTCCGCCAAAGTGGTGCTTCGCACGCAGCAAGGTCAGGATCTGCTGGTCGACATGCCTCTCGAACGTTTTCGCCAGCTGGGGCTGGCCCCCGGAGAAGAGGTTTTTGTGGTGGCGAAGGCAGCTCGCGTTTTTGTTCCGGATATTGCACCGGAGTACATGATCTGATCCCTGACGGGGGCATCGATGAACGGAATTCACTCCACGGAAGGTCGGCTCTCCACGCACCACGACGCGCTGGACGATGCCAGCGCCGAGGACCTGGCGGAGATTCGCAACGCGCTGCGGGGAATCCGCTTCGGCTCCCTGCATGTCATCGTTCAGGACGGGGTGGTGGTGCAGATCGACCGCACCGAGCGCCATCGGACGCGACGTCGAGAGAAGGCCGACCGCTCGGCTCTTCCCCCGAGCGACGATTGAAATCTCCGCTGCCGCGCCCCCGAATC
>JAHBXU010000003.1 GCA_019636315.1 Planctomycetaceae bacterium
CGAGACCACCTCAGAAGACACGAATGGAGAGGCCCCCGAATGACCACGCAACTGGACACCCAGATCGGTTTCAAAAAGGAAACCACGTTCGGTGAGTTCATCACGCCGGACAAGTTCGCGGAGTTCCTCACGGAGGACCTCGACCGTCAACCCACCTACGCACAGTCCGCCTCACAGCGGCCGGGTGCGATCGTGGACCGTGCGGACCGCCGTGTCCTCGTCAAAGACGAGTACGGCGGATCGTTCACCGTGGAAGGCACCGTGAAGGGCCTCGGCGCACTGTTCGAGGCAGCCTTCGGCAGTGGTTCATCAAACGCGGTACCGGCCGCGTCGGGTGCCTACCAGCAACTGTTCACCCCGGTAACCACCGACTACTTGCCGTCATACACTATCCAGAAGGGCATCCCCACCCTGGGCGGTGGGGCGGCGCAACCGCACGCGTTCCTCGGTTGCGTCTGCTCCGGATTCGAACTCAACGCCACCAACGCCGCAGTCCCCACCCTGAAGTTCAACTTCTTGGGCAAAGACCTCGACACCGCCACTGCGCTCGCAACCGCCTCCTACCCGGCCGCCAACGAGCTGCTGTCCTTCACCGGCGGTTCGATCAAGATCGGCGGCACCGTTGTGGTGCCCACCACCACGGCGCTCGCGTCGGGTGGAACCGATGCTGCGAACGTGCGGGAGGTGAACTTCACCTGGGACAACGGGTTGGACTCCAACGGGTTCAACCTTGGTGGTGGAGGGAAACGCTCCAGGAAGCCCGCCCTGGGCAAACGCACCGGTTCCGGGACCCTCACCGTCGAGTACACGGCGAACACGCTGCGGGACGCCTACCTGGCGCAGACCAGCCTCGCCCTGGTGCTCGAGTTCGAATACCCGGTCGCGCTCGACACGGGTGTGTACCCGACGTTGCAGCTGGTGCTGCCGGTCATCCAACTCGAGGGAGACCTGCCCAAAGCGAACGGCACGGATGTGATCACCCAGTCGATCGGGTTCACACTCCTCGACGGTGGTGTTGCCGGAGCCCCGATCTATGTCGCGATCGTTACGGCGGAATCCGCAATCTAATGGCCTACCGCGATGTCGGCGGGATGCAGGTCGTCATCGACCCGGCCGAGTGGTACCGGCTGAAGCAGGAACTCGACAAGTTCGACCCCGAACTGGCCAGGCAGCTGCGGCGACGCATCAAACATGCCGGCGATAAAGCTGCGCAGGCGGTCCGCGCGAAACTCGCCGAACCATCCCCGGACGGGGGACCGGACCCCGGGTATGGTCGCGCGGCGATCGCGGCCGCCACGAAGGTCACCGTCAGCTTCGCCAAACGGGCCGCCGGCACCCGCATCGTGTCCTCCGCCTCCCGCCTCCCGCCGCAGCATAAGGGGCTCCTGAACGTCTACAACAAGGAAACGTTCCGGCACCCCGTGTTTGGCAACCGCAACGAATGGGTTGAGCAGAAGGGCCGTCCCTACTTCGGGGCGGTCATCACGAAGATGATCACCCGAGAAACACTGAACGAGATCCGCGCCGCACTCGACTATGCGACGCAACAGATCGGAGCAACCGGACGATGAAACTCTATCTGGATGATGTCGAATTCGATATCGAGGAAGCCCTCGGCGGGGTCACCATCGGTGACCTGATGAAGCTGAAGGTCAAGACGAAAACCGACGGGTTCCTGGGGATCACCGTCAAGTCGATCCGTGCCGGGTTCATGCGTGTTGGGCAGGCAGTCCAGGATGCGGAGGAAGCCGGCGAAGAGTTCGACACTCTTGAGCTCCTCGGCGACGTCGAGTTCCTGCAATGCCTGCAGGGTCTCATTTACCTGGTGCGCCGCAAAGCGGGCGAGCAGCTCGAACCGGCGGATGCGGCCGACGTCGCGTTCAAATCAATCCGTTTCGAAGGTCTTGACGATGAGGGGGACGGGACCGACGACCCAAAAGCGCCGGAACCATCCGAACCGGACGGAAACAGCGAACCTCTCTAGTTGAGGACGACCTTGAGGGCAGCGTCAGCAAATATCTGCCGCTGATCACCATCCTCTTTCCCGGCAGCGGGATCACCATCTTCACCTACCTGGACACACCCCTGAACTGGTGGCGGGCATACACCGATCTGGCCCAGCAACACATCGACGAAACGGAGGCGAACCGTGGCAAGTAAGTCCCTCACCTTCGATATCTTCGGCCGCGACAAATCTGCATCCTCGACGATGCGCAATGTCGGTAAGACCGCGGAAGGCATGGGGGCGAAGTTCAAAAAGGTCGGGAAAGCGATCGGGTTGGGCCTGGCCGCGGTGGGTGCCGGTCTGATCGCCGCGGGTGTTGACGCCGTCAAGTCGCTGATGCGCATCGAGAAACTAGGTGCGCAGACCGCTGCGGTCATCAAATCGACGGGCGGGGCCGCGAACGTTACGGCCAAGCATCTGAACAACCTCGCCGACTCTCTGGAAAAAACCACCTCGACGGAGGCGGAATCGATCGTTGAGGGTGCGAACCTGCTCCTCACGTTCAAAAACATCAAGAACGCTGCAGGTCAGGGCAACGATGTTTTCGATCAGACCACCGAGGTCATGGTTGACATGGCGCGCGCGATGGGAACCGATGTCAAGTCGGGCGCCATCCAGCTCGGCAAAGCATTGAATGATCCGATCATGGGAATCTCCGCGCTCTCCCGTGTGGGTGTGACGTTCTCGAAGGACCAGCAGGATCTCATCAAAACGTTGGTGAAATCGGGCAAGACGATGGACGCCCAAAAGATCATCCTGAAGGAGCTGCAAAGCGAGTTCGGCGGATCAGGCGCCGCCTACGCTGACACGTTCGCGGGGAAGATGGACAACCTCGGCAACCGATTCGGTGACGTCACCGAACGGATCATGAGCAAACTCATGCCGGCCCTGGGCGACCTGATGGACTTCGTAGAAAAGGATGTCCTGCCGGGCGTCGACGGTGTGACCGACTGGATTACAGATGTCGGAATCCCAGGTCTGAAGGACATCGTCGACTGGATCGTCGAGTGGAAAGATGTTCTCGGGCCTGCCGCGGCCGCGCTCGGCGTCCTGACCGGCGCCCAATGGCTTCTCAACATTGCTATGGACGCGAACCCGATCGGCATTGTTATTCTCGCCCTCGGTGCGCTCATCACCGCAGCAACCCTGGTGGCGACAAACTGGGATGCAATCTGGAACGGATTCCTGATCCCCATCTCCAAAGTCGAATACGCGTTGGCGACCGGGTTCTTCGGCGCCATCCGGGTAGTCCTCAAAGCCCTCGAAATGCTCGCCAACGGCGGCATCGTCTACCTGGAGAACCTCCTCGCCCCCATCAACGCCATTCTTGCGTTCGCGCACCAACCCCAGATCAAGTTCGGCCGGGTGAACTTCACCGGCGGCATCGACGATATCCTCGCCGGCCTGAACATTGGCACGGCGGTACTCGGCGGGTGGCGGCCCAACAGTGGGGCCAACCCGAGCATTGTTGGGCAGAAGCCGCGCGCGTTCGCTGACGGTGGCCTGGTGCGTGCCCGCCCCGGCGGGATCTTCGCCAACCTCGGTGAAGGACGCCACGACGAGGTTGTGCTCCCGCTGTCACCGCAGATCCTCAACGCGATCAGCGGCGGCCGCCAGCAGGCACCCACGTTCATCTTCGAGGGTGCCGGCGGGGAGCTCGCCCGGTTGTTCAACGTGTACGAGCAGAAAGCCGACGGCCGGCGGGTGCTGGTTCAGAAGATGGGGAAGCAGGTGACCGCCTAAATGACTGCGACGATCACTCTCACCGTCCCCACAGATGACATCCCTGCACCGCGGATCATCGTCACCGTTGACTCCCTCGACGCCGGCGTGGCCTCGCTCACGCTCACCAGAACCATGCGGGGGCGCACATTCAAAGTTCGTGGTGCCGTCAACGTGCCCGTCTCCAGCGGGTTCTCCATCCCCGACATTGAGGCCGGTTTCGGTGTGCCCGCCACCTACCGTGCGCAACTCTTCGACGCGTCGGGGGCGGATCTCGGGTACACGGTCACCGCATCAACCACGTTGGAGCGCTCCGCATCGTGGATTCACAACCCGCTCGACCCGTTCGGTGCCGCACAGATCGACGTCGACGACGGTACCGGCCGCAACCTCACAAGAACCAGCGACGGGGAAGTGCTCTACCCGCAGAACCGCACCCTCGGTGTTCTCCTTGCCGGACCGCGCCATGGCCTGACCGGTGTGGACCTGTTCCTTTCCACAACGTCGAAGGATGGTGCGGACGCATTCCAGGCGATGCTCGGCGGGTACGACATCACCGACCAGCCCACCCCCACCTTATGCGTGCGCACACCTCCCCAATACAGCCGCCTCCCGCCAACGTTCTTCGCCGCCGTGCTGTCAATGACTGAGAAACCCATCACCGTGCACATGGGTGGTGAGCTCATCGAGTTCGAGGGATCCGCCGACGAAGTCGCCCCACCCTATCCCGGCATCATCGTCCCGCTACTCACTCGCGACGACGTCGACGCGTTCTACAGCACCCGCGACCTGTTGGATGCCGCCTACGCGCGCCGCATCGACATCGACCGCGACTACTCCCTGGTGGGCACCGCATGAAAACCGCATCCGACAACCTCAAAGCGGCCCTCACCGGCGGGTCCATCAGCCGACGCCTCGTCGCCGACAGTTTCTACGGCGCCACACGAACCCTGCAGGACATCCCCATCAGCACCTGGTCGATTCGCGGTGACCTCACCGCGGCAATCAAAACGGGGGCCGACGTCACCATCCTCTACACGGACGACTTCGCCCGCGCGGCAACACCGCACGAGCTCACCGACGCACTCGCCCCGTACGGGCAGGAACTCCACCTCTACATGGTGATCAAACTTGCCGACACGGAGGAACGCCTCCCGCTGGGGCAGTTCCGCATCGAATCCGTCCCCGGTGGGACGGACGCGCAACGCCGATTCCGGGACCGGGTAATCACCGAGGGCTCCACCGTGCAGGTCACCCTCATGGACCGGTTCCTCGGCGTGCAACGCGCCCGCTTCCGCTCCCTTCAGGAACCCGCCTCACTGACCAGCGCATGGGCGGAACTGGCCCGCATCAGCGGACTCGCGGTCACCCGAACCGTTCCCGATGTCGCCATCCCCTCCACACTCGTCTACGACCGCGACCGCCTCCAGGCGGTGCAACTACTCGCCGGCGTCCTCGGCGGCACCGCCATCATGACCAGCCAAGGCACTGTCGCCGTCATCCCCAACACTCCCGGCGACGTTGTCGCCACCCTCGCCATCGGGGAAGACGGCGTCGTCACCGACGTCCAATACTCGATGCAATCCGAGAACGCCTACAACGTCGTCACAGGCGATTTCGAAACCGACGACGGAACCCCCATCCACGTCGAAGCACAAATCAGTACCGGCCCGCTCGCCATCGACAGCCCCTACGGGGAACACGTCCTCGAGTACCCCGGCGACAAATCCCTCATCACCACCCAGGCGGCCGCGCAGGCCGCCGTCGACCAACTCCTGGAACAATCCTCCGTCACCGAAGCGTACGAACTCCCCGTCCAATGCGTGTTCAACCCCCTCCTTGAACTCGGCGACGTCGTCCAGGTCGAACGCATGGACCGACTCATCACCGGCCGCATCAACACCCTCGACTACGGCGACACCGGACCCATGTCCCTACGCCTCGGAGTGATCAGTGACAATCCGCTCTAGCCAGGAACGCACCACCGACGCGCTCGCGGCCATCCCCGTGACGGAGTCCCTGCCTGCTGTGTTCGTTTCGCAAGCGGGCACGCAGGCGACTGTCAACCAGGGGGACACACAGTTTGCGGTGAAAAGCATCTCACCGTACCCGCTCATCCCTGGGGAAGCGGTCCGGTTGGAGCGTCGCGGCGGCGATCTGCTGCTGTTGGGTCCATCGCTGCCGCGGTCTGCGCTGGGGAAGGTCACCGCGACCGGGTCACCGCTGTGCACCGTGGAGTACCCGTCCGGGTCAGGTGTCACCCAGCAGATGCCGTACTCCACCGCGTACACACCGGCGGTGAACGACAACGTCATCATCAACTGGGAGTCCGGCGGAGTCGTCATCTGCAAAGTGACCGCACTGCCGGCGGTGGCGTCCCCGTCGACGCCCGGTGCGGGCGGGTTGACAACGTTCCACCCTGCCCCGTTCCTGGCCATCGACTCCGGATCCTTCCTCAGCAGCCGCGTCTCCAACGACGTGTACGCATCCGACGTCAAAGTTGGGGGCTGGTTCTACGGGTCGAAAATCAAAGACACGATCCCCGACACGGCGATCATCCTCTCCGCCTACCTTTATCTTCCGATCAAACAGAACTACGGGTACAACCCGATCCTGGCCACGCACACGCACGCGACGGCCCCTTCCGGATCCCTCACGATGACGACCGTCGGTGAGCTCGCCCAACGGGTCGGATGGGTGAAGATTCCCAACAGTGTGATCGACACGCTCAAAGCCGCGGACGGTGGTGTCGGGTTCAACCACGGCGGCTACAACATCTTTTACGGCGTCGCCACCGACGGGCTCTCCGGAGCCCTCGACATCACCTACCAAGCCTAGGAGGCACACAATGTCAGCTGACGGAACCCCGGGCACCAAAGGCAACCCTCAGTTCGACGGCGGCGGAGCCCCCGCCACCGCAACGGACATGAACCTCATCTCCGCTTGGGCGGCCGACCATGTCGGTGAGCATGTCGCGAACTATGCGGCGCTTCCCTCCAGCGACCTGTGGGTTGGTCGTCTCGTCACCACCGACGACACCGAACAGGTCTGGCTCAGGGGCGCATCCGGATGGAAACCCGTATCCGCGATCGCGTGTGCGTTGCGGAAGTCGGCGAACCAAAACCTGACCACCACTGCGGCTGCCCTTACCTGGGATGTTGAGATCAGCGACCCCGCAGGGATGCACAGCAATGTAACCAACAACACTCGGATTGTTGCCCCAGTGGCGGGACTATATGAAGTCTCCGCGACCGTGTTCAACAGCAACACGTCCGGGTATGGAGCGGTGCAGGCCAGGCTCAATGGTACGACGGATATTCCGGGGTCGATCCAGCGGCGGGATGCGGGGGCGGTTGCTGCTCTGCCGCTTCTGACGGTGTTCCCGGTCGTGCTCGCCGTAAATGACTATGTGGAGATCATGGTGTTGCATTCCACGGCGGCCGGGAACATTTCAGGAGGCACGAGTCTTGGTGGGGCGACGGTCACCATGAAGAGGCTCGGCCCGGCATGAGCCCCCTAAACGGTGTTACCGAAACGAGACCGTGCAATGTGTAAACAATCACTTCCCTTCGTCGGTACTTCCTCGGCGGGTGCCTGATGTCCGCGGTACCCGTGTGGTTGGCGAAATGGCCGATCACCTGGACGTGGGAACAGCACCGCGCCTCCGGCAGTCTCGGCGGCATCGACTATGCAACCCCGGTGGGCACAAAGATTTACGCGCCCAGCGCCGGCATCGTGACGTTCTTCACCTACAGCGATGGCTCCTCGAGCATCCGGGTCACACGTTCCGACGGTTCCAAAACCGAGTTCCTGCACGGCCACCTCGTCGGGTCGGACCGTCGACAGGTTTCCTATGGGGAGCTGATCGGCACCACGGACGGACGCCGAGGCGCACCAGGCGCCGGCCCCTCCACCGAACCACACGTTCATGTGCACGACATCACGGCGGCCGGGGTTCGCGTGCCCCCATTCTCAACCATCACCTCATCTACCGCGGGTGGGGATAGCACACCGATTCACGCAGAAGAAGAGGACGATATGGAACCGAAAATTATCGGCCACAAGGATCAAGAAGTGGCCATCATCGCACCATGGCTTCCCAACGGGTACCTGACCGAAAAGTTGGGCACCGATGTTGCGGTCGGTTGGGCGCGTCTCTACTCACCTACGAAGGACAGCCTCGTCCCCATGTACGACCGTGACGTGTATTTGACGATGATTGCCGGGGCGAAAGCATTGGCTGCAGGGTACCAGGCCGCACTTCCGAACTCCGGCAGCGGCGACAACACGCCGGTGTTGAATGCCATCACAGAAGTGTCCGAGAAGATGGGCACAATTCCCACCGCCGCCGAGAACGGTGCCGCAGCTCGCGCCGCGATCATCAAGGAACAGTAATGTTCACCCGCATCTTCACGTCCGCGTTCCTGATGATCGCGGAACCGAGGGTGGTGCGTCTGGTGCAGTTCGCCATCTACATCTGCATGGTCGCGGCCGGAGTGTTCATTCTCACGGATCCACCGTTCTCGCTGCGGGAAGTCCTCGGCATTTTCCTCGTCGACGTTCTGGGCAGTTTCGTGGCCGTCGGTGCGATCTTCGGTGTCATCGCAGTCTTGCCCGGAATCTGGTGGTTGGAACGTGTCGCGATCCTCGCCCTCAGCACCGGTGTGGCCATGTACGGTGTCGCGATCCTCGCCCTCGGCGCACCCTGGGTGGCGTTCCTCATCGCGATCGCGTTCGTACTCAGCCTCATCCAACGGTGGAGGGAAATTCGACGGTTCCAACTCGCACCAAAACGGGGGTAACGCATGGATTCGGCGCAGCTGATCGTTGCACTCATGGGCGCCGGCGGTGGGGGTGCTGTCGCCCTGGCCCTAGTCACGGGGATCATCAAATGGATCTCAGGCGCATCCGGACGGGAACGGGCACGCAACACCAACCTAGTCTCGCAGCGGGTGAAAGCCGTTGAGGAACGCGACGCGGCGATCGCCGAACGAGACAACCATGATGTGCGCCGCCGGCAGACCGCCGAATACGCGTCCAGGCTTCGCCGGCAACTCATGGAGAACGGAATCACCCCCGAGCCGTGGCCAGACCTGGAAAAAACACTCACCCCCGCACAGCTAAGACAGCTGCGCAAACCCATGAAGGAGTAACAGAATGACCCTCAACAAGTACGCGGCCGCACTGCTGAGCATTGCGATCGTCATCCTCACCGCGTTCGTCGCCATCCCCGAAGGGGATCGCACACCGGAAACACTCTGGCAGCTCGCCCTCCTCGCGATCGGCGCAATCGTCACCTACTGGGTGCCCCTCGTCAACGCGAAATGGGCAGGCATCCTCAAAACCGGTGCCGCCATCGCCGCCGCCGTGATCGGCGCCCTCATCCCATTACTCGGGACGGGCAGCCTCTCATCAACGCAAATCATCGTCCTCGTCCTCGCCGGCCTGAACGCGCTCGCCGTCGAGGTTGGTGTGGGGATGCGCAAATCTGATCTGCGCCTGACCGCCTGACACCGTTTAGGACACACGAATGGCCCCGGCTGCTGCACTTCGGTGCGGTGGCCGGGGCCATTCGTCGTTTGCGTTAGAAGAAGATGGAGCCGAGAATGATGCCGACGATGAGCGACGCCGCCGTCCAGAGCGTCATCTCGATCTGCGAATAGCGTCGCCTCGGCGGCGCCTGCACTTGCTCGGTCCA
This sequence comes from Planctomycetaceae bacterium, assembly GCA_019636315.1. GTDB lineage: Bacteria > Planctomycetota > Planctomycetia > Planctomycetales > Planctomycetaceae > JAHBXU01. The sequence continues at coordinate 9,426 of JAHBXU010000003.1, forward strand.
TTGGGTGCCGTCGTACCAACGTTGCTTGCCGGAGCCGTCGTCATACCAGCCGGGAGGTGTCGCCGGGGTTGCAGGTGTTTCCGTCATCATCGTTTCCTCACTGTACTTGATGGATAGGTTACCGGTGGATTGGGGTCATGCGGCGAGCCGTCCGGACTGTTCCGGAATGGGCCGCGGAACCAGGCGGAGGATGCCTTCTCGCTTCCGGGTTGCACTCACCCCGGTGTAGATCTGGGTGGTTGCGAGGGAGGCGTGCATCATAAGCGCCTGGATGACCCGAATGTCGACGCCGCTTTCGACCAAGTCGGTGCCGAACGCGTGCCGCAGCGAGTGTGGGGTGAGGTGTGGGTCGAGGATCCCGGCCCGCTTCTTCGCCAGGGTGATCAGATTGGTGACAGACGCCCCAGTGACGTGCCCGATGCGGCCGCCTCGGGCAGGGAACCACCAGCCGTCCGCCGGCATCATCATGGCGAGCTTACGGATCACGGGGTGCAGGGGAAGGATCCCGTCCTTGCTGCCTTTGCCGACGGTGCGAATGGTGCTGCCGGTCAGGTCGATGTCGTGCCCGTGCACTCGAGCGATCTGTGACACCCGGAACCCTTGGTAGTAGCCGAGGAGGATCATGGCGCGGGTGCGCCAGTACGCGCCCGAGTTGAGCATGGCGTCGACTTGTTCCTTGGTGAAGGGCCGCGGTTCGCCTTTCGGTGCGGTGATCGGGTCGAGGCGCTGTGCGGGGTTCTGAGCGGTTAGACCTTCCGCGTGGGTGAAGGTGTAGAAGGCGACGATTGCGCCACGCTCCGTGCGGCGGGAGCCGGGCTGGATGCCTTTCCGGCCGACGTGCTCGCGGAGGTCCGCTAGTGTCAGCTCGAGCAGTGGCCGGCCGGTTCGTTGTGTGAGGGTGCGGAGGATGCTGGCCCGGTTTCGCACGGTGGTATCGGCCAGACCTTTGCTGCGCTGGTAGGCCGCGAAAGAAGAGAGAACGTCAGTGTCCATGCTTGCACTCTGCCAGCACATTCGTGCACGCTGATAGGCCGTCAACTGGGGGCTCGTCATTCGGGCGTCATCGAAGCAGAGTTGAACGGGGTATGACTAGCTGACCATCTTCGAGGCGATCGACGTCACGGTCGCCAACCGCTCGTCTTCCACCGTGGATGTCATCGGTTCGATTCCGGTAGGGCCCACTGGACGCGTTGGACGGGTGCGCTTCTTGAACAGATCACCCGGTTCAACCGCGAAGTAGTCGGCGACGGCCTGGACCTCGACGACGGAGAAGTCCGGTGAGCCTTTCATCCGTCGGCTGAGCCACATGTCGTTTTGACCGAGCGCGGATGCGAGGTCTGTTTGCGCAAGGCCGGCGAGTCCGAGCTCCGCGCGAATGTTCGCGGCGACGATCGTGTTGGCATCGTTCTGCATTGCTGTGTGGATGTGAGCTAGGTTGTTCATCCCCCGAGTGTAACTCATGATGATACCCATGTACCAGTAGGCGTTACAAAACTAGTGCACCCAGTTAGAGTGACACGCCCAGCGAGAAACCCCTACTTGACAAACTAACGGTCGCTGATAATCTCTAACGCATGGCGATAGACACTAACGAGCGAGTGGCCTCCAGAGTCCGCGCAGTCGCAGCGGAACGACGAGTCACACAATCAGAGCTCGCAACCGCGCTCTCGATATCCAAAATGTCGATGTCCCGCAGGTTCAACGGCATCACCCCCTTCACCATCGCCGACCTCACCAACGCCGCCCAATTCCTCGACGTACCCCTCACCGAACTTCTCTCCAGGTCTACCCCCTCGACCCCCTCATCGGGTGTGCCCTCCCCCCAGGGCCCCGGTGAGGGGGTCACTTCCGTGTCTGGGGGCCGCTGATGGCCACGTTCACGTTTCTGGTTTTCCTGAACATTGCTGTTGTGATCGTGTTCGCGGTTGCCGCGTCGACGCAGTTCCGGCAGGCACGCCGATTCCGTGACGCGGCGGACCTGTTGAACGCGATCCGGAATCACCCTTCTTCGCAATTGTCCCTGCGGGCCAACGCTGGCACGTCTCCCGCAGGGGACCATGACAAGGTTTCGCCTCCTTCGACGGTGACTCCTGGCCTTGTTGTGGTGCCGGCCGACGCTGAATCGCTTGCAGCGTCGGTCGGCGTTGAGCTGCCGGGGTCCGCGACTGACCCGAAGCGTCGCGGATCCCGGCGTCCTTGGAAGGCCCGTTCATGAACCAGCTTCCAGCAATCATTACCGCGGTGGCGATCCTTGTGGTTGCAATCAATCAGGTGCTCCTCATTCGTCGTGTGGAGCGCCTCGAGCGGCGACGGCCATCACAGGCCGTCTACGGCACGGTCGTCGTGCAGCCGACACCGGGAAGCCTCTCGGACCGCTATTTCAATGGCGGCAAATCGTCGGTGGAGAGGGAGCCGCAATCATGACCGTCATCGGTGCGATCGCGATCCTCGCCTGCGCCATCTATCTGGGCTTCCTGTTCCGTTGGCTGTTCGGTTCCGGCCGGGTGAAGTGATGCCGACCATGACCATGATGCGGCCTCGTGTGATCCCGTTCCGGTGGGACGGTCACGGTCTCGACATTCGCGCGCACATCACCCAGGACGGGGTTGTGTTCTTCTTCACCACCGACGTGTGCACGGCACTCGAGGTGCAGGTGGAGTGGGAGCGGGATCCCGACACGGATCTGATCGTCCATAAATGGCCGGTCCCAACATTGACCGTTGAGGGTCTCAACGACGGTGAGCAGCCGGCGGAATTGTGCACGGTGCACTCGGTGCGGCGCGTGATCTCGAACAACCCGGGCTACATGTCGGGGGAGTTCTCAACCTGGTTTGAGGAACTCCTCGAGCAGCTCGACACGGCCACAATCGAGGCGGCCCTGGAGACTCACCTTCCGGCGTCCGAGTATCTGCCTGTGGCGGGTGGTGTGAGTTTCACGGTCGCCCGCACAGCCCGGATTCTGTCCGGGGATCCGGTCATTCAGATCGGCCAGACGGCCTTGTTTGAGCAGTTGCGTCAGTTCGGGTGGGTGGAACGTGTCGCTGGGTGGTGGCGTGCCGGGCAGGTGCCGGTCCGTAACGGGTGGTGTGTGGTGCAGCCGCGCCGCATTCCCGGCCGGAAGGACATGTACCCGCAGATTCGGTTGACCCGCGCCGGCGTCCTCGAACTGCACCGCCTCCTGGGTGGTGTCGCGGAGGTCACCTTCGACGCCCCGCCCGCCCTGACCCTTGTGGAGCTGTAAATGACCCCTGACTACATTGACCCCACCTTCGGTCTCATCGTCGCCGCCATCGCTTGGCTGGTGTGGATCCGCATGGTTATCGCCGACAGGCGACGCTCATGATTGAGGGCACCCCGGAAGGGACCGTCATCGAATTGGATGACGCGTTAGCGGTTCACGAGATGCCGGCGGAGTCGGTGCTGTTGTGCCGGGTGAACGAGGTGTTCCAGTCGAAGCCGCTCAGCGACAGTGCAGGGATCAGCGTGTGGTTCGCGGTCGGCTACGCGAACAAGGTGTGGACGGCGGATGCGGTCGCCGCGTGGGGGCCCCTGCTGGTGCTGTTCAACCCTTCCCAGGATCACCCATCGTTGGCGGTGCTGTGATGCCGGTCCTGAAGGTACTCGCCACGATTGCCGCCTGTGATTTCTGTGACGCCCGCGCCTCCCATGTGGCCACGTTGGCGTCCCCGATCGCCGTGGAGGTGTTCGAGCGCGGCGGGTGGCTGATCACGGAGGCCCTCACGGCATGCCGGCGGTGTGCACCGTTGGCGCGCCTCGCCCTGGACGAGCGGACGACCTCATGTCAGGCGGTGGGGGCGTGACGGTGCGCAACATGGTGGCTCTGGTTCTCACGGTGACGGCGATCGCCCTCTTGACCTGGTTGTTTGTTCGCGCCGTGAACACCCCGGACCCACCTGACCTGACGACTGTGCAGTTACCTACCCTCTAACCCGTTCGGAGCAACCCCTGTGGCACGAGTAAAGATCACCCCCGATCACCCGGACTTCCCGCACGGCACCTATGCCGGCTTCGGCCGCGGGTGCCGGTGCGAGACCTGCAAGGCCGCGAACCGGGATTACAACCGTGAGTACGCCCGCAAGCGAGCACAGGCGAAACGTGAGGTTCAGGCGAAAACTTCGGGCGAGGGCACGGACCATTCAGAGGCGGTGAAGGATGCCGGACCGCAAGCAGCGGCACCCTCAACACCGCCAGTCGTGTCCCCGCCCGAACCCCACCCACAGGCCACCACAGCCCGACCGGCCCCGCACCCGACACCACCCGACGTCACAGGCCGCACCGCAGCATTGGGGGCGTCACGTCGCCTCCAGGGGCTCATCTTCATGGGCTACACCCCGGTCGAGTTGGCGCAGCACACCCGCATCAGTGTGGACAACATCTGGTGGCTGCTCATCCAACCGCCGGAAACGATCCTGGATGTCACGCACCGCACCATCGTCAACACCTACAAGGACCTCGCTCTGCGTCCGCCGGCGGCGGAGGCGAACGCTGAACGCCGCATCGGCATCGAACGATCCAAGCTCCTCGCCGAGCAGCACAACTGGGTGTCCGGGTTCGCGTGGAAACAGATCGACGTCGACGAGGAAGTCGCGTTCCCACCAACAACACCCCGCCAAGAGAATGACTCCTCAACGAGACGGAAACTGGAGACCGCCCGGCAGACCATCAAGGATCTCCGCATCAAACTCGCGGCCGCAACCCTCGCCCCAGTCCCGCCACCGGTGAACCTCACCGACGAGCTCGTCGAGGAACGCCGCAAACACACGGAGGCCCTAGACCGGATCACCGAGCTCGAACACAGCCTCACCGCCGCCAGAACGGCCCTCGTCGACGCACAGAAACTCATCCAGGCAGGCAACACCCTCGCCGACAACGTTGCAGAGGCTAACGCTGACCTGACCGGCGCGCTCGCGGATGCTGAGCAGTTGGAGGAAGTCCTCGCGCGCGCGGGGATCAACCATCTTCACATTCACGTGCATGTGGATGGTGACCGGTGAGCATCCACCACATTGAGCAGGCCGCCGAGCTGAACATGCGGCCCGCGATGAAGCTCGCACTGATGGCGGTCTGCGATGACGCGTCGAAAGACACCCGCGTCGCCTACCCCGGCTTGGAGAAGGTGATGCTGTGGTCCGGGCTGGGGCAACGTGCCGCGTTGAACGTGCTGAAGCAGCTCCGCGATGAGAACTACATTCTTCGCCTCGGCGGCGGGTACCCGGGTCGCAGGGTCGAGTACCTGGTTTTCCCCACCGTCGAGGAGATCGAGTCGATCACCGAGTACCTGCAGGCTGTGGATAACTCCGAAATAAAGGGTGCACCTCCGAGCACCCATTCGGTTTTAAAGGGTGCAGAAAAGCTTCGAATGGGTGCACCACCGTGCACCCCTACCGTTTTAACTCCCGTTAAAGACTTAAAGAACTCATCATCTGTAGACAACCACACGGCTGTGGACAACCCGCCCGGTGATGACAAATTTTCTTCCCACCCACCTCTAGGGATCCGGGAACGATTCCGTCGACGCCGACTGCGAAACCAACTCGACATCGACCGGCTGCAGGAACTCACCGACGGCATGTACGACGAGTTCCCGGAACAGGACCGTGCACGGTTGCTGCTGATGCAGGCGTACGAGGTTCTCGGTGTGCCGGCCATGAAGGGTGTGGCCGTGTCGGATCCGACCGCGTACGTGTCGGCCGCCCTGAACCGGGACCGACCGTCCTGGGTGAAGCGCGCCCACCGGTTGTGGGTGGATTCATGATCACCACGGCGGAGCAGGAGCAGGTCAATGCGGCCGCGTTGGCGGAGTGGGAGGCGTGGAAGGCTCGCCTCGAGTTGGAGCGGTGGACAACGTCGGATCGGGATCCGCAGGAAGCGATCCGCACCCTCGTGGCCCGCGAGTTCGTCACCCCGTCGGAAATCCGAAACCGCCCCGTCCTCGCCGGGAGGGCCTCGTGAACGTGAACCTGCGCTGCGACACCCCAACCGACACGGGGGAGGCGTGTGCGCGCCGTGGAGGGCACACGGGCGGGCACCGACCAATGCCGGGGTTGGCGGAAATGTTCGCCTTCGAAGCCCGCACCAGCGGCCGTGGCAGGGCGGCGGCGATCGATGCCGAGTTCGGTATCCATCCGGTCCGCTACCAGCAGTTCCTCAACCAGGCGCTCGACACCCGTGAAGCCCTCGAATTGGACCCGATCCTCACCCGCCGTCTCCTGGCTCGGCGAGACCACAACCGCAGAACCTAACCCGAAAGGAAACCCTCATGGTCACCAAGACCGCAGGCACCATCATCCAGGTCGACCCGACCACGTTGACGATCGCGTTGAACGTGCGCACGGACGCGAACGTTGACAAAGAGTTCGTTGCATCAATCAAGGAGCTCGGCATCCTGCAACCACCGATGGTGGTCGCCAACGATGCCGGCTCCTACGACGTCGTGTTGGGGCAACGCCGAGTACTTGCAGCTGTGCAGGCGGAACTGAAACAGATCCCCGTGTACCTGGTGGACAAGTCGGAGGCGGAGGCTGCCCGCATCGTCGACCAGATCACCGAGAACGAGCAACGGCAACACTTGACTGAGGCGGAACGGGTGGGCGGTTACAAGCAGCTCGCCCTCATCGGCCTGTCACCATCACAGATTGCGAAGAAGGTCGCACGCCCCAAGAAGTCGATCGATACGGCGTTGGCGGTCGCCGACAACGAGCAGGCCACGGCTGCCCTCGACGAAGGTATGACGTTGGATCAGGCGGCGGTGCTGGTGGAGTTCACCGACGACAAGGCCGCCGTGAAACGCCTCACCGAATCCGCGGTGAAAGGCGACTTCGATCACACCGTCAAAGACCTACGCGACAAGCGGGCTTTCGACGAAGAGCGAACGCGCCTCGAGCAGGAACTCAAATCGGAGAAACTCACCGTCATCGCCGGCATCCATCAGGAGTGGGATAGACCCGTCCTTGACGGTCACACCCTCAGAGACCTGACCTGGTTCGGGAAACCCGGAAAACCCACCGAACAACTCGAACCTGCCGACGTGAAGAAGAAAACCGCGCTCGCGGGGAGTGTTGCCCGCACCTATATGGAGGTCGACGGGGAGCCCAAGTATTGGCCGGTGAAACGGTACTGGTTGGTGGATCCTGACACGGCCGGGTTTGAGAAACTCCAGACCGAGTACTCGAACACTACCCGGGAGCTCACACCGGAAGAACAGGCTGCCAAAGCGGAACGTGAGGCGAAGTGGGCGAAGGAACGCGCCGAACGTGAAGCCATCGTCGCGGCCGCGAAAGTCCGCACCGACTGGATCATCCAATTCCTGCAACGCAAATCACTCCCAGCATTGAACGAGACCCTGACGTTCATCGCCGAGACCGCCACCCGCATCGGCATGCAACCCGACCAGGACACCTTCGACTTCCTCAACGCACCGTTGACGGAAGAACAACTCAACACCGTCGACGAAGACGAAAGCACCCAACTCCTCCTCGAGCTCGCATCCAGAATCGGCCCCCAAAAGTACCTCCTCGCCGTCGCCTTCACCTCAGGCGAATCCGCCATGACCCACCACTGGATGCGCGGCGAGACCGCACCCTGGTACCTCCCACAACTCGCCGCCTGGGGATACGGCCTCTCCGACATTGAGAAAGCGCTCGCCGAATCTCAGACCGAGGCCGAGGAAGAAGCAACTCCGGAGGCTGTCGAATGAGCGACTGGCCTGACATGCGGATGGGCCCGATCGGGACCTGGCCGGGCACGATGACCCGGAACAAGCAAAGGTCCCCATTCCGGACCGGTGGCTATTACGCCCGCGAGACCGCGTTGGGTGACACGTTGGAGATTCTCGAGCGGGAGTTGCGCATGCTCGGCGCGAAGGACACGGAGCTGCTCCTGGCGATTCGCCCGCAGGACTTCCGCCTCGACGGGAAACCGCGCGCGCAGGCCATCGCCGAACATTCGGGCATCATCCTCTCGTTCGAATCGAAGCATGGCCACCTTTCGTACCCGTGCGACACGTTCACCACCTGGCAAGCCAACTTGCGGGCGATCGCCCTCGGCCTTGAAGCACTCCGCAAGGTCACCAGGTACGGGATCGCCGCTCACGGGCAGCAATACCGCGGGTACCTCGCCATCGAGGGCGCCACAGCAATGCCGGCCGGCTTCACCACTGTGGATGGTGCCGCCGAGTGGCTCAATGAACAGTTCGGCGAACCCGGCACCATCCACACGTTCACCGAGCTGCTGAGACGCGCCAAGCGAGCCTCGCACCCGGACATGGGCGGCAACCCTGACACGTTCCAACGCGTCACCCTCGCCGAAACCAAACTGAGGGAGGCCGGCCGCCTGTGACGAACTACCCCGCCTGGATCACCCCAGCCACCACCGCCCATTGTGTCGCGGCCGGCTGCCATCAACCTCACCCGAGAACGAGCAGCGCGCTCGCGGAGGCGGATGAGGCGGTGCCGGTTCCTCGGCCGGTTGTGCGGGGGACGGAGTTGTGTGAATGGCATCACCGCCAGTTTGGTCGGGTCCTGGGCGATCTGGTGGGGTTGTGGACGGATTTGGAGGCGGCCCGGGTGAAGTATCCGAAGCCGCTCACGAATGACCGTGTGTCGTCGTCGGGCGGGCAGGATGCGGGCGTGTTCTGGAATCCGCACGTGGCGAAGGTGCTGTACGAGCTGGCGGATTGGACCGGGTTCCTGGTGCGCACTGTTTTGGCGGAGGAACCGTTGCCGGCTCCGGAGGTTCGTCATTGGCCGCGCACTCAGGTGCGGTGGGATGCGGCGGGGGAACGTCACACGGAGGCGTTTGTTCAGACGCAGATCATTGAGCATTCGCATGGGCTGACCGTGGATGATCCGCCGAGGGTGGCATTGGCGGGGCTCGCGTCCTGGCATCACCGTTGGCTGTCGGAGCACCCGGTGCTGGGGGCGGCGTTGCTGGATGATGCGCTCACGCACCGTCGTGTGGCGTTGGCGGCGTTGGATACGTCGCCGGTTCGGCGCCTTCTGGTGCGCGGGCACTCGTGCAGGCAGGCGGTCGCGGATCTCGACTTCGGTGGGACGCTGTTGTGTGACGCCCCCTTGTTTGCGATCCTGCGGGACGAATCGGATCGGTCCCCGTCGGCGATTCTATGTTCCGCGAACCCGTCTCACCCTCAGCTGCCGAGGGACCGGTGGATGGAGTACGCGAATGGCCGGTGAGCACAACCATTGGGTGTCGATTCAGGAGGCGGCGATCGCCTTGGGTGTGAACCTGCGCAGGGCGTACCAGTTGGCGCGTACGGAGTCGTGGCGGAGGGCTCCGGGGCAGCGTCCTCGCCAGTACTTGTTTGCTGATGTCCATCGAACCTACGAACAAAGGAAAACGTCATGAACGTCAAGCCACCAACGCCGGAGCGCCGCTGTCTGCAGCGCAAGGAGTACCGGACGCTTGAGGGGCTCGGTTGGTGTCAACTGCCGGCCGGTCATCTGGGGAATTGTGATGCGGACTTCGTCGAGACCCGGGAGTTGTCGGATGACGAGCGTGCAGAGGTGGCCCGGTTTGGTCTCGATAGGCCGATGAGTCTGGATGCGCTTGCGGAGCGTGTGGCTTTGCGTGCTCGTGATATTGCGGATCGGGGAGGAAAACTGATGTCTGATCTTATCCCCGACGAAGAACGGCGTGCTCGGCAGAATGGTCTTTACAATCTGCCACTTGCTCAGGAGGTTGCTGCGGGTTTCCGTCGTCCACCCCCGCTCACCCGCGAAGCGCTCGAAGAGGTCGTCGGGCTGCTGGCTTCTTACGGGGAGTATGTCGAGGTCGATGTTGCGATTGAGTACGTCCGCTCGCTGTCTCGGTTCTCCCTGCCGGAACCCGCCGAAGACGAATGGTGCCGAGAGGAATCGTGCCAGTACCGGCATTGGCGCAGCGGCTCGATGCCGACCCATAAGCGCGGAGCGGGCTGCCCGCCCCCGGTTCCAGTGAAGGGAACAGAACAGGGAGGGGCATCTGATGACTGAGCAGGAAGCCCGAGCCGAACAGGGCTACACCGAGGTAGACCCGTTCGACCTGTCGGACGATCAGAGCGACGAAGTAACCGCGCTCGCTGAGGCCACGGTTGAACGGGACGCGTTGGCACGCGCCTACGACCCGGATGCTTTCACCGACCGCGCGCTAGATCAGACGCGGCACGCGGGCGCGGTGATTCAGTGGGCGGCGCGACGGCATCTGGCGGTCGAGGCCGCTGATCGGGTGATCGCTTCGGGGATTCTCGCTGAGCGGTCGCGTGTGGTGGAGGCTGCACCATCCGACACCGAAGCGCTGGCGAGCGTGCTCATGGCGTGGGCAGGGCCGTGGGAGGGGCCCAGAAAGCCTTCTCTGCTGGAGTTACTGCAAGATGCTGGTTTCTCTCGCACCTCTCAGCCGGTACAGGTCGAGGTCACACCGTCTGACGTGCTTGCGCTGGTCGAGCGGATCGGGAACCATGTCGCCGCCGAGTATGAGGAAGACCCCGCGCTTGACGACATGATTTTGCAACTCCGCACCTCTCACCCGGTACAGGTCGAGGTCACCACAGGGGAGGTTGAGCACGATGTTGACGCTTGAAATCCCCGGTAAATCAGGGGTTCCCGGTAGAATGAGAGCGGCCCCAAACCGAGAGCGTCAACTCTCGCCGGGGCCTAACCATCCGAATCAGGTTAGTGATTGGAGGGCTACCGTGAATGGTACCCGAACGTGTTCCGTTGATGAATGCCCCAGAGGCATTTACGCCCGAAAGCTTTGCAAGGTCCACTACCGGACAGCCAAGCTGCGCGGCGACTTCACACCAGATCCACGCTACGGCGCAGCCGAGGCTCTGGCGGCGAGGGTCAACAAGGTTGGGGACTGCCTCATCTGGACAGGCTCCACCAAATCCGATGGCTACGGCCAGATCAAGATTGCAGGCAAGGCGCGCGCCGTGCATCAGGTCGCATGGGAGTTTGCGAACGGCCCGATCCCCGAGGGCCTAGAGATAGACCACACCTGCTTCAACCCAGGGTGCGTCAACACCGATCATCTGAGGCTTGCAACTCGGGCGCAGAACAACCGGAACCTCTCCGGCGCCCGGAGTAACAGTCGGACGGGAGTTCGGAACGTGTCTCCCGTCGCCGGCGGGTTCCAAGTGCAGATCAGGAAGGCGGGCCGGTTCTATCACTTCGGCACGTTCGCAACCATCGATGCGGCGCAACGAGTAGCCGAGGCCGCGCGAGCAGAGATGTTCGGTGACTTTGCGGGCCGTGCTGCTCTGGGTGGTGGTGAGTGAGTACCGACGAATCAGACGTGGTTATCTTCCGTGGGTATGGGTTCTTCGGGATGGTGTGCCCGGTATGTGGGTGGAAGGAAGTCACTCTCTCATCGGACAGTGTTGAGCGGTTGGTTCAGGAGCATAGGTCGGTTGTGCATCCTGAGTTGGTTGATGGTGGGGACGAGGTGGTCTTGTGAGTACCGACAGCAGGACACCGAGCGCCAGTGGTGGAAGTCGCATGAGCCGGCCGGTGTCGTCGTCGAATGCGAACCGAGTGTGTGGCGCGCGGACGATCACGACGAGCTACTGCGGGAGGAAGCCGCGGAGGGGCGCGTTCACAACGAATTGGGATGACGTGACGTGTGCGGATTGTCTTGCTGCTCGTCGCGCGGATGCTGAGGGAGGTTCCTGGTGACGTCTCGTCGTAGGTTGAATCGGTTCCGTACGTTCGGGTATCGGGTGGGGGATCCGTGGGTGCATAACCGGGTGGTGGCGGAGGCTCGTCGGCGTAAGCGGGCCCGCATGGCTCGGACTCTGACGTCGAGGCGAGAAGCATTGCTTAGGCATGCGGCGGTGCAGATCGCGAACTGCGTGGATGAGATTGTTCTGGACGGGATACTCGCGCGCGCTCAGACTTTGGGTCTCGGCGTGCCAGATGCGAGGGAGCTGATTGCAACTCATCGGGCTCGTGGTCGTTCTTGGTCTGAGGTTGAGCAGCTCCTGGTGGAGCACGCGGTGTCGGAGTCGCGCATGTCGGCGGGCAAACTGCTGTGAGTAGGCGGATCCCGGCGAGAACCCGTAAGGCGTTGCGTGCACGTTCTGGCGGCATCTGTGAGGGTTGCGGGCAGAGGCCGGCTACGGAGGATCATCACCGCCAGTACCGGTCTCGTGGTGGTTCGGACGAGCTGTCGAACCTCATGCACTTGTGCGGGTGGGGGAATCATTCGGGTTGTCATGGTGTCGCGCATACGGGAGAGGGTGAGGCGAAGGGGTGGGCGGTCCGTTCACACTTCACACCGGCTGATGTGCCCGTGTTGACGCCGGCAGGGTGGAGACGCCTCCCTGCGACCCCTGACCACCCATTGGAGCCTGTCCCTACCCCGGACGCGGTCGAGTACATGGTCCTCATTGGGGCGATCAAAATACCCACCTATAGCCGCAACGGGTGACCGGGTCATGAGCACAACACCGAATGCCGACGAAACTCGAGTGCACCTGCTCGCGGTCAGTGAGGCACTGGCACCGATCAGAGAATTCGTCGTAGGTTACAAAGCATCACTCGAGGCGGAAGGGATCCACAGCACTAGCGCGGATCGAATGGCGGAGCACGTCCACGCAGGGCTAATCAACGTAGCCTTCCGCATCGCAGAACGGGCGAACACACAATGAACGTCAAAGAGATGCACCGTCTCAACGAGGACCACCCCGACTGGATCGAACTAGCCCCATCGGAGCTGTACCGACGCTATTGGATGTACGACCACCAACGGGTCGCACTCGCCCGCGTGACGGCAGCCTGGCGCATTCTGACGAAGCCACTCACATACACCATCGAAACAGCGTTAGATCGCCTCACACGACTCCTCACACACTGAAGAACCGCGCTCGCGGAAGTCTTTCGATTCCGACACGCCGAGGCGCGTCCCCACGCTGTCCGAGGTTGATTGCACAATCTGTAACTAGGTTCTGGGTGCTGCTCACCCGGAAGTGAATGGCCTCGCGGAGACGTGGGGCCTTTGTCATGTCGGGTGGTAGAGAGTCTGGTTGCTCCGCTCACGCCGCCGGAACCGTGCACTGTTCCTCCAAAGGGGTGCACTGGCGGCCTGGTCGTATTCGGGTTATGCCCAGGCCGCCGCCTCGATCGTCTTCGCTGGGATGCATCATGGGACGCGAGTCATTGAACTACCGGCGCGGCCGCTCCGGTCGCCCCTACCGCCGCACCAAAGCTGAAGTGTTCGCCAATGAGACCCACTGCCGCCGCTGCGGAAACCCCGTGGACAAGAGCCTGCCGTACAAGGATCCGACCACCGGAAAAGTGAACGCCTGGTCCAAGTCGTATGGGCACAAGGTGGAGCTCGACCGCAACGGCAACCCCTACGTCGGTGGCCTCGAACATCTGCACTGCAACGTCGCGGCCGGCGCACGATACGTGAATGCGAAACGCTCCAGGAAGAGGCTTTCCGCCCCTGGCGGCACCGACAGCTCCCACGATTGGAGCTGACAGCAGCGAACAGAGAGGGTGGGAGGCGTCCGCCCGATCGCAGCAAATAAGCCTCCAGACAACGGATTCCGCAGAATCCGGGCCAAATGGTGCGGATATCGCACGTTTTTTTAGCTCAGACGACGGGCGGACGACCGCGCCCTGTTCCTTTTTCTCTCTCTCCGACCGTTGGGGGTGGCTGTGTCCGCACCGAAGAAACCCGCGGCGAAGCTCCCGGCGCATGGCACGCGCGCGCGGTACCGACTCGAGCTCAAAGCGGGACCCGGCGGAAAGGGTGGGAAGCCGTGCGATCGTTGCAAAGCCGCCAATGCGAAGGCGGTCGCGACGGCTCGAGCGAACCGTAACGCGAAGATTCAGCGGAGCAGGTTGAGCCTGGTTCCGGATGTCGTATCCGAGGACACAATTCCGGACACCACCGAGGCGCCGGACACCGATCGTCCGAAGCCGCGGGACGAAATGGAAACCGCGGTGAGGGCGGACCTCGCCGAGATCGGCGACGACGAGCAAGTTCCGTTTCACCGGTCACTCGCGGCGCTTGCGCTTCGGATGGCGCAAGAGATCGACGCGGCCGAATCGCCGACCGCACGCTCATCCGCATCACGTCAGCTGTTCGAGGTCCTCAAGTCCTTGCGCACCCGGAAGGAAGGCGATGGCAACACAGCACTCGACATCGTCCTCTCGGACTTCGGACTTCCCCTCGTGGCTGGCGACCCCTCCCCGGCTCGGCACGCTCCGAAACCCCGACAACCCAACGTACGGCCCAAGGCTCGCAAAGATTCACCGGCTCCTCACTCGTGAAGCGCCGATGCCGTGGCAGCAGTACTTCTACGACGTCTTCGGCGAGGTCGATCCGAAGACCGGGATCCGCGTCTACCGCGAGTGTGCAGTGTCGGCGATGCGGCAGGTTGGCAAGACAACCGGTGTGCGGGTGGCGAAAGCGCACCGCGCACTCGACACCACGACCCCGCAGCTCATCCAGTTCGCCGCCCAGGACGGCATCGAGGCGAAGAAGAAGTGGCTCGCGCACGCGAAGCTGATCAAGAAGTCCCCACTCGCGGACCGGCTTCTCTCTCTCGACGAACCTGTGACCTCGAACGGGAAGGAAGCACTGAACTGGGCGAACGGATCCGTCGAGTTCCCCATCTCATCCAAACCTGACAGCGGTCACGGTGACACCCTCCACCTTGGAGTCGTCACCGAAGCATGGTCCCTCCAGGATGACCGGTACGAGAACACCATGCTGCCGGCCATGAACATCGTGCCGGATGCGCAGCTGCTGATCGAGTCCACCGAAGGCACCGCTCAATCTCTCTACTGGAATGCGCGCGTCGACGAGCAGCGGGCCCGATACGAGGCCGACCCGCACGCGCCCGGCCGGACCATGTTCCTCGACTGGTCGTTCGGACCAGACGATGATCCCGGTGATCCGGAGACCTGGCTGCGCCGCATCCCCTCGCTCGGGTACACGCTACGTCTCGAGGAAGTGCAATACGCCTACGATCGTGCGACCACGCCGGCGAAGATGCGGCAATTCCTCCGCGGCTTCGGCAACATCCGCGACCTCGGGGCCGCTGAAGGAACCATGTTCGAAGAAAGCGAATGGGAAGACGGAGCTGACCCAGAAAGCCGCATCATCGGCGACATCACATTCGCACTTGAGATCTCACCCGACCGCAGCTTCTCCACAGTCGGTGTTGCCGGAACCGGCTCGACTGGCGGCTTCCACGTTGGCATCGCCCAACGCCACCGGGGCACATACTGGGTAATCGAATACCTAGTCCGCAAGATGGCGGAGCTCAACGCGACCACAATCTACGTCGCGGCGGGTTCTCCGGCAGCGCTGATGGTACCCGACCTTGAGCGGGCTGGCCTCACTGTCGTGGTGATTCCTCGCAACGAGGTTGCGGCCGCGTGTGGTGGCATCTATGACGACATTCGCGAACACAACCTGCACTACACGCCGGGTCAAACCGACCTCGATCTTGCCGTATCTGGCGCCGTATGGACCGGCGGCGATGTTCGCACCTTCTCACGGGGCTCATCTTCTGTGGACATTTCCCCGCTCTACGCGGTCACGCTCGCGAGATATGGAAGCATCCTCGCCCGCCAAGAGAACTCCGACATCCTTTCGACGATCGCCTAGGAGCAACATGAGAAACATCCTCACGACGATCCTCGAGATCTTCGGTGCCGCCGCTATCGTGGCCGGCGTCTGGCTATTCTCCATCCCGATCGCGCTGATCATTGGTGGCGTCATACTGATCGGCTTCAGCTACCTGGTGGTGCGCCGATGAGCGTTCTCTTTGCCCGGCGAACCTTCGATAATGGGTCCGGATATCCGTCACCGACTGCCGGATCCCGCGTAACTCGATTTATTGGACGCCGCGGCTCGATGCGTCACTCCGCAGCCTGGGCTGCTACACGACTTCGTGCGGACCTGATCTCGACCCTGCCCGTGGACGTCTTCACTAAAAGCGGCGGTGTACAGATTGAGGTGGAGAAGCCGCCGGTGATTGTGAATCCCGGCGGCGAGCTTGTCTCGCGGACCGAGTGGATGTACTCCTCGCAAGTCGATCTGGATACGTGTGGCAACACCTTCGGGTTGATCACCTCCATCGACGGTGCAGGCCGCCCCGCGCGCATCGATCTGCTCGTCCGTGACGATGTCACCGTTCAAGTTCGCAACGACGTCATCTCATACAGGGTGGGTGCGGAGGAGTTCCCGGCCAAGCAGATCTGGCATGAGAAGCAGTTCACCTCGAGCGGTCTGGCCGTCGGGTTGTCCCCGATCGCTTACGCCGCGATGTCCCTCTACCAGCACCAATCGGCGCAAGAATTCGCCACTCGCTGGTTCTCCGGAAACGCAATCCCCACCGGCAACCTCAAATATGGCAGCGCGACGGTGCCGCCGAAGGAAGCCGACGCCATCAAAGCACGGTTCCGCCTCGCCATCGAGAACGGCGACGTGTTCGTCCACGGCAAAGACTGGGATTACAACGTCATCCAGGCACAAGGGTCGCAGGCTTCGTTCCTCGAAACGCAGAAGCTCACCGACATCGATGTGGCCCGATTCTTCGGCGTACCCGGAGACCTCATCGACGTTGTCACGGGCGGCAGCTCGATCACCTACGCAAACGTCGTTCAACGAAACCTGCAATTCCTGGTCATGCACCTTGGTCCGGCAATCATCCGCCGAGAAGAAGCGCTCACCACACTGCTGGCGCCCGGACGATTCGTGAAACTCAACACGGACGCGCTGCTGCGGATGGATCCGGAAACTCTCTCCAAAGTCCTCGGCCAGGAAGTCAAAGACCGTCTCATCGCACCGTCTGAAGCGCGCGAACTTCGCAACCGTGAGCCGTTCACGCAGTCGCAACTCGACGAGTTCAAGGCGCTCTTCCCCAACCTCTACAGCAACGGAGGCGGTTCCGGCTCGGCAGCCACCGGTGCGGACGCCAAGCAGATCGCCGAGATCATTCAGAAGATCTATCTCGGAGTTGGCAAAGTCGTCACCGTGGAAGAAGCCAGAGAAATCGTCAACAGCGCCGGCGGAAACCTCACCGGTACCTTCAACCCCACCAGTTAGGGAGTTCACGCATGACCACAATCACCACTGTCGCCGCCGACCTCGCAGGTCGCCGCGCAGCTCACATCGCGGACCCGACAGCCATCCCCTCCACTCGCGACCGAAACGAAAACTTTTCGGCCGAGCTGCGCTCCACGCTTATCGAGAAGGGCGGAAAGGAGTTTGTCCAACTCGATGGAGTCGCCTCTGTCGTCGAAACCTGGTACGAAATGTACGACTTCTGGGGACCGTTCAACGAGAAGGTCGCCAAAGGTGCCTTCGACAAGACGCTCAGCAGTGGCCCCGACGTCGCATTCCTGCTCAACCACAAGGGCATGACGATGGCTCGCACCAAAACGTCAAAGACGCTCGAACTGTGGACCAATGAGCAGGGCAGCCTCGCCATCCGCGCACTCCTCAACGCCCAACGCCAGGATGTGCAGGACCTTCGTCACGCGATCGACGACGGCGATATCGATCAAATGAGCTTCGCGTTCCGCATCACTGATGGGTCCTGGAACTTCGACTTCACCGAATTCACCATCCTCGAGGTCGATCTGGACCGAGGCGACGTTTCCGCCGTGAACTACGGCGCCAACCCGTACACGTCGATCAGCGCGCGCGCCCGCCAAGCCTTCGACGCGATCGCCACCCTCGAAGGCCCAGCGCTCGCCGAAGCACGTGCACGCATCGAGGCGCGCATGGCCGCGACCGCACCAGATCTGGCGCCCATCGCCACAGAGAACGCCCGAACTGGACTGTCTCTCTCTCTCGCCCGACTGCAGGCCAGCGACCGCAACTGACCACACCCCAGACCGCCCCGCCAGCAGACGCCGGCGAGGCCACCACCCGCCAGCAACCGCAGGCGGGCCATCACCGCGCCGCTCAAGCGGCCCCACCGGCAGATGACCGGCAGGGCAGCCAGATGAGCCAAGCAAACGGCAGCGCAAGGAATCCAACAAAGGAGAAACTCATGGATTTCGCAGCACTCATCGCAGCCCGCCGTTCGGCGTTGGCCGCACTCACCGCTCAGCGCACCGCGCTTGGTGAGGAAGCAACCAGCCTGCTCGCGCAGGTTGAAACGGAAGGGCGTTCCGCGCTGACCGAAACCGAGGAAGCACGCCACCTCGAGATCATCGGACAGCGTGCCGCACTTCAGGAGCAGATCGAGGCGGCGCAGGCCGGCGTCGACCAGCTCGTGCGCGACCAAGAAGCGGATGCGCAGAACACCCGCGACGCGGCCACCCGCACCCCCGTGGTGCCGGTTCCCGCCGCACGTGTCGGATCGGAGCCGGAAACGTACCGTCGCGGTGGAAACAACTCCTACTTCCGCGACCTCGCCATGGTCAACCGGTCCGGCGACCCCGCCGCCCTCGCGCGTCTCGCACGCAACAACGAGGAACGCGCCGGCGGCACCACGGTCGACAACGCGGGCGGCGAGTTCGTGCCCCCGGGCTGGATGATCGCCGACTACGTCAAGAAGGCCCGCGCGGGCCGCGTCGTCGCTGACCAGCTCGAGCACCATGACCTGCCGGCCGGCATCGGGTCGATCGACCTGCCGACCATCACGACCGGCACCAGTGTTGCCGAGCAGTCGACGCAGAACACGGCACTGTCGGACACGGACATGGTCACGTCCTCCGTTTCGGCCGGGGTTGCGACGATCGGCGGAAAGTCGCTGATCTCGCTCCAGCTGATCGAGCAGTCGCCGATCAACATCGACGAAGTGGTCTTCGCGGACCTCACCGCAGCTCACGCCGCGGCCGTCGACGTGTTCTGCATCAGCAACAACGCGACCGGCAAGTACGGGCTGCTCAACGTGTCGGGACTGAACGCAGTCACCTACACGGACGCAACCCCGACCGTGCCGGAGTTCCTCCCCAAGGTCATTGACGGGGCCACGAAGATTCACACGAACCGGCTCGCGCCGGCCGAGAAGGTCTTCATGACGCCAGCAATGTGGGGGTGGCTGCTCGCCGCGCAGGACTCGACGAACCGGCCGCTCGTGGTTCCCGCAGCGATGGGTCCGCAGAACGCGTTCGCCACCTCGGAGGGCGCGGTCGCGGAGGGCCTCGCCGGGTTCATCTCGTCGATGTCACTGCCCGTGTTCATCGACGCGAACCTCCCCTCCAACCTCGGGACAGGAACGAACGAGTCGCACGTCATCGTGGCGCGCACCTCGGACATCCACCTGTACGAGACCGCCCTCCAGGCGCAGGCCTTCTTCGAAACGAAGGCCGACACCCTCTCGGTTGTCTTCCGCCTGTACAACTACATCGCGCTGCAGTCCGCCCGGTACGCCAAGTCGATCTCCAAGATCTCCGGCACCGGAACGATCGTCCCCGCGCTGTAAACACACGGTGGGTGCGCATTCATGCTCTGGGTGCGCACCCACCACCTACACCGTGATGCGAAACAGCATCCCGCAACTGACATGCGAAGGAGCAAGCAATGGACGAGAATCTCACCCCCGACGTTGACGAGAACGTGGACCCGACCTCTGCTGCCGCACCCCCGTCCTCAACCGACGCGGACGACGTGACTGAAGCGCTCTTGCGCGAACGCGCCGGCTACGAAGCGCGCGGCCTTCACGACCGCGTCGCGCAGGTCAACGAACAGTTGAAAGCGCGCGGCCGCGCCTCCACGAAAATCCCCGCATCGGGACCACGCACCACCGCGGACAGCACACCGAGAGTGCATCGCAATCGCGGTCGGAAGTAGGAGCCCACGATGACCGCAATTGACCTCGGCGCGGCTCAGGCCGTCTCCTGGAAACTGGGAGAGCCCGGCGTCACCGTCATCCTGACGGTCACCACGCCGGACGGGTCCACGGTCACGCCAACGGTGACCGAGGATGCGGGTACCTACACGGCAACCGTGGAAACCACATGGCCCGGCCGGTATCTCTTGGGGTGGGCAAAAGATGCAGCCCCGGCTGCCGCGTACACGGACATCCTGGATGTTTGGCCCGCGGATCCCCGATTCCTCATCTCACTTGCGGCCGCGCGCGCAGCGGTCGGATGGGGTGTGAACGACACCAAGAACAACGACGATCTTCGACTGTTCACGGCGGCCGCCACCCCCGTCATTGAGGACATCGTCGGGGCAGTGCTCATGCGCAGCATCGTACAAACCAGCGACGGGGGTAAGACGGGGATTGCCCTCTGGGAGCGACCCGCGTCAGCCACTGATGTCACACAGGTGAAGGTGAACGGTGCCGTTCAGGACGCCGGCACATACACCGTCGACCCGAATGCGGCGATCGTGTACGCCGGCTCCTCGAACGCACCGACGCGATTCCCATTCGGCCGGCAGAACATTGAGATCACGTACACGACTGGTTCGAACCAGATCAGCCCAAACGTGCGCCTGGCAACGGCGGAACTTGTGCGCCACCTGTGGCAGGTGGGCCGGCAGGGGGGCCGTCCCGGGTGGGGTGCCGATGAAAGCGCAGAGGCGCAGGTGTACACGCCGTCAGGGTTCGCCGTGCCCAAGCGTGTGATTGAGCTCTGTGCACCCACTCCGCGGCTGCCGGGGATCGGCTGATGGCCGCCAAGAGCACCCGCGCGGGGGAGTTCAAGAACGCCCTCTTTGCGGCCGCGAAAACGATGTGGGCGACCACCGAGCCGGAAGTTCAGGTTGCATTCGGGCACCCTGGCAAAACGCAAGTCGACGACATCGTCGCCCTCGGCCGGGTCACCTCCCGCCAGGACCCGGCAACGCTCAGCACGAACCGTTCACGGGAGGAAGTGCTCACCGTCGAGGTCATGTTCTCCATCTACCGGGGGGGTACCGGCAACGATGTCGAACAGGCGTGTAGTGATCGCGGCTACAAACTCCTCGACGATCTCGCCGAATACGTCCGCGTCACCGACACCACCGTGGGGGGGACGGTGCGCGAATGCTTCCTCACCAGCGTCGACTCCGAGGGGGAAACCGACGCCTCCGTCCTGGCCAAGGGGCGCCTCATCGAAACCCTTGCCACGTTCACCGCGGTCACACGCATCACCAGCTAGGAGCCCTCCATGAGCACCATCCAGTTCAAGAACATCAGCCCGCTCGGTTCGATCGAAGTGCCGGCGCTGCGCCGCACCCTCGACGCCGGCGAAATCTTCGACGTCACCGCCGAGCATGCCGCCCTGCTGCGCGAACAGCCGGACGTCTACCGGGAGCTCAAGACGGAGAAAAAGCCGGCGAAGGCCACAGGTTCGGAGCCGACAGCCGCGGC
>JAHBXU010000030.1 GCA_019636315.1 Planctomycetaceae bacterium
GCTGATGAAGCAGTTTCCCTTGCTGGAGTCCGTGTATCGGGGCGTCGTGATGGGATTGCTGGACAAACTGGCAGGCTCGCCCGTTCCGGCGGAACGAGACGAATGAATCACCTCGTCGCCTCGTCCATGTGTCCGTGCTGATCAGTCGCACGACGTCCCGGCGAGTGCCGGTGCGGATTGGTTGCAATGACGCCTCTATCCCCCCGATGGTTCCATGACGATCACGCGGGAGTTGCTCGACTTACATAGGGCAATTGGCTGGCGGTCTGACGAATCTCGTCAGTGTGTTCGAGCAATTGGCCGAGGAAGTCCCATTGACCGCTGACGAGTGCGTCCCGCGCCCCGGCGACCATTTTGACCGGGACGACGACATCGGCATAGTTGACTTCGCACAATTCGAGATCGAGCGTGATCTCCAGCACCGGGTCGGCTTCGATCAGCTTGCCCAGGGCCACGAGTGCCGGGCGATCGGCCGTAACACACGGAATGCCGAGAGACGTGCAGTTGCCGAAGAAGATCTCCGCGAAAGATTCTCCGATGATCGCGGAAATGCCCCACCGCATGAGCGACTGCGGCGCGTGTTCGCGACTCGATCCACAACCGAAGTTGCGGCCGACGACGAGAATCGACGCTCCTTGAAACTGCGGTTGATTGAAGGGATGCCCCGCATCCTGCTGGCGATCGTCCTTGAAAGCGTGTTCTCCGATTCCCTCGAAGCTCACGCAGCGAAGGTATCGCGCCGGGATGATACGGTCCGTGTCGATGTCATCGAGCACGAGCGGCATGCCGGTCCCGGTGATTTGTGTGATCTGAGCCATTGAGCACCTGAAATATTCTGTGTTCGAGAGTTGTCCGTGTGGACGCGCGCCGTCAGCGCGAGAGCATGCGACGCCGCGTGAAATAGTGGCCAGATTCGTCTGGTTCCCCCCTTGTCGGTTTCGCTCACCAGGCGGGCGAGGGACAACATACCGCCACCTGATTTTCCGATCGCACGCACAATGTTACCATGACGCTCAGCACACGCGCCTTGTGCGGCGACTACACAGAATATGCCATCGGAGTGATCCATGTCGACGATGCGTGCAGTACAGGTCTCGCGGCCGGGCGGCCCCCTCGAACTTGTGGAACGTCCCATTCCTGATCCCGGACCCGATCAGGTGCGAATCAAGGTGAATGCCTGTGGCATTTGTTACAGCGACGGGTTGACGAAGGAGGGCCTGTGGCCGGGATTGGAGTTTCCGCGCGTGCCAGGCCATGAAGTGATCGGGGTGATTGACGTCGTCGGACCGAATGTTCCATCCCGCTGGTCACCGGGCCTGCGTGTGGGGATCGGTTGGCACGCCGGACAATGCGGCTACTGCAACAATTGCCGCCGCAACGACTACTACGCCTGCCAAACGGGAATTCAGATCAGCGGCGTCACGTTCGATGGAGGTTACGCGGATTACATGATCGCGCCGGCGACCGCACTGGCTGTGCTGCCTGCTGAATTGCCCGATGCGGAAGCTGCGCCGTTGATGTGCGCCGGGCTCACCACGTTCAACGCACTCCGGAACTGCGGCGCCAAGCCGGGCGATGTGGTGGCCATTCTCGGCATCGGCGGTCTCGGGCATCTGGGCGTTCAGTATGCGTCCAAGATGGGTTTTCGCACGGTCGCCATCGCGCGCGGGACAGACAAGGAGCCGCTCGCGAAACAACTCGGCGCGGATCACTACATCGACAGCCGATCATCCGATCCGGCGGTTGAACTGACGAAACTGGGCGGCGCGGCGGCTGTCATCGCGACGGTGACGAACGGTCCGGCCATGTCCGCGACCTTGGGCGGCCTCGCTCCCCGCGGCCGACTCATGGTGCTCGGAGCCGCCGACGAGGCGATCGAGGCGGACCCGCTCACACTCATTATGGGCCGGCGCGCCGTTGAGGGCTGGTACTCGGGCACCTCGATTGACGCGGAAGACACACTGGCGTTCAGCGCCCTCGCCGACGTCCGCGCGATGAACGAGTTTTACCCGCTGGAGAAGGCGGAAGAAGCCTACCAACACATGGCGAGCGGCAAGGCACGCTTCCGCGTCGTGCTGACCATGGACTCGTAGAAGCAGGCTGCGGTTGTTGACGATGGTGTTCTGTCACACGCGGTTCGAGCGGTGTGAGGAGAACGCCCGCCATACGGCGGAACGTGCTCGGTTGTGCACGGCCTGCGATCTTGCCAAACGAAAAAACGGGCCCCGCTCGTCCTGAGCAGGGCCCGTTTCGGGCGTGTCGGGTTGTTGATCGACTGACGTCCTCCTCAATCTCTCAAGCAACCGTGCTTAGTTGCAGCAGCTCGCACCGGCGCCGGCACCGTCGCAGGTCGTCGGGCAGCAGGGATCGCAGCACGGGTCGGTGCAGCAGGGCACCTGACGGCAGACCACGCGGGGCACGCAGCGAACTTTCTTCACGGTGACGCAGCGCGGCACGCACTTGCTCTTGGTGACGTACGTCGTGTAGCACTCCTGACGCGGCACGCAGTACGGGACCTTCTTGGTGCAGCATTCCTTCACGTAGTGGCAGGTCGTGTAAGGAATCTGCTTGGTGCGGGTCTCGCAGGTGTAGTGGCAGGTCGTATAGGGAATCTGCTTCGTGATGCACTCGGTCTTCCACTCGCAGACAGTGTAAGGAACCTTCTTCGTGCAGCACTCGCGAACCATCGTGCAGGTCGTGTACGGAACCTTCTTGTGCACGGTCTCACACGTCCAGCTGCAGGTCGTGTAGGGAACCTGCTGGCTGACCGTGTAAGGCACGCAGCGGCTGACCGTGTACGGGACTTTCTTGGTGCAGACTTCCGGCACCATCCGGGTGCAGGTGACTTCCTTCTTCACGACCTTCGGGCAGCAGACGCGGCAGCAGATCTCCCGTGGAGGATCCTGGCACTTCACGCGGCGGACGCAACCCGGCTGGTAGACGCAGCAGCACTTGCAGGGATCCCACACGCACTTGCCCGGATCCTGCACGCACTGGTAGCGGATCGCACCCGGGATGGTCTTCGTCACCGTCTTGTACTCGTTGACCACGACGTCCTCGTAGTGGGTCGTCGTCACCGGCTTGCAGACCGTGTAGCAGACGTCGCGGTAGCAGGTCTGCGTTTCCGTGCGGTACTTCGTGCAGCAGACCGTCTTGTAGCAGGTGTTGTAGACCGGCTTGCGAACGGTGTAGCAGCAGTCGCGGTAGCAGGTGTTGTAGACCGGCTTGCAGACCGTGTAGCACACGTCGCGGTAGCACGTCTTGTAGCACGGCTTGCGAACGGTGTACGTGCAGGTCCGGTAGCAGGTCTTGTAGTGCGGCACGCGGACCTGGTAGCAGCAGGTCTTGTAGCAGGTCTGGTAGACCGGCTTGCAGACCGTGTAGCTCACGTCCTTGTAGCAGGTGTCGTAGACCGTGCGGGAGCAGGTCACCGGCACCTTCTCAGTGCAGTGATCGTAAACCGTGATATTCTCGCAGTACTCCTGGCGGTCGTAAACGACCTCCTTCACCGTGCGGTATCCAACGCACTGCACTTTGGCGTTGCAGTAGTCTCCGCAGGGGGCACAAGCTGGTGTCGGACAGCAGCGGTAGCGGTTCGCACCGCACAATCCCGCGTCAGCATTCGGTCCCATCCCGGCGACAACCAGCAGAGTCGCGAGGGCGGAACCCCACATCGTGTGTTTCATGGCGTCAGTCTTTCTCTCTCGTTCAACAACCCAGGGGATTCCAAGTGATCTCCGGAAGACGCGGTGCATCCGCTCGACATGAGCCGCAGGGTCGCGTGGCCCGTTCGAACCGGACTGACCTACCGAGCTTCTCGCGGCGGATTGGTCTTCGGGATCGTCCTCCTTTTCGTCGACTGACTGACCGGGATTGCTTCACAAGGATGGATACTCTTCGCGGCTTGCCTGGATTTCCATGTCGACGATCATTGCATGACCGTCACCATCGACAGAACCCGTTCGGACCTGCGGTTGCAACGCCCTTGCGTCACCGTCCACGAGCGACCGCCGCCGGGCATAACCGTCCGATAACGCCGTCGCAAACACGACGAACTCGCTTCGGACGGCTCAAGGACGGAAATGCGGCGACAAACCAACATGGAGACGCCAATTCTCTGGTGACCCATTCAGGGACTGCACTCGCGGAGGTCGCGCGCAGCGGGGGCATGCTGATCGGCCCAAGCGCAGCATCCTGCATCTTCCATCGGTTGCAGAGAACTCGTCTCTTCAATCCAAATGGAAGAATCGACACCAAAGCACTCGCGGGGAGCGCTGGCGGATGGTAAGGTGCATCGTCGACGCAAGCAGGGATGAACGTCAGCTTTGTCCGAGGACTTTGCCGGCCGCGATGGTCCCAAGCGATTGCAGCGTCAAGAACGACTCTCCGAGTTCATCGGATGTTTCGGGTCGTCGCGATCAGAACCATCTCGCGGGACGCAAGAGAATCTCGCGATATTTCCGGATTTGACCGCGCGCAGTGGCCCATTTCTGCCGGTCAAGTCCAGCGGCGCCTTTCCGCCCGGCAGCAATTGCTCAATGTCGACAGCAATGCGCGGGGCACGACCAGTTTTGACCAGGACGGAGGGGGAGTCTTCAAATGAAGTTTGCGATTTGTCAGGAATTGTTTGTCGATTGGGACTGGGAGCGTCAGTGCCGCGTGATCGCGGAGACGGGGTATACCGGCATCGAAGTGGCGCCCTTCACATTGGCCCGCTCTCCGTCAGACGTGTCGGCCGTGGAGCGGGAGCGAATGCAGCGAACTGCCGCTGACCACGGATTAGAGATCATTGGCCTGCATTGGCTCCTGGCGAAGACGGAAGGTCTGCACCTGACGACAGCAGACGCCGCAACGCGCCAGAGAACAGCCGCCTACCTGCGTGACCTCGCCGATCTGTGTGCGGACCTGGGAGGGACGGTCATGGTGTTCGGCTCACCTCAGCAGCGCAATCTTGAGGCGGGGGTTTCATTGGAGCAGGCGCACGAGCATGCGGCTGAAGTCTTTTGCGCCGCGCTGCCGCGACTGGCTGATCGCGGTGTGACGTTGTGCATGGAACCGCTCACGACGCACGAGACAAACTTCTGCAATACGTGCGCGGAAGCCGTCGAACTGATCAAAAAAATTGATCATCCAAATTTTCTTTTGCACCAGGATGTGAAGGCCATGTTGAGCGAGGCGACTCCGGTTCCGGAGTTGATTCGTCAGTTCGCCGACGTCACTGCGCACTTCCATGCAAACGACAGCAACCTACTCGGACCTGGCATGGGCGCGACCGATATCGTTCCGATCTTTGACGCACTCAAAGAGACGAACTACTCGGGATGGGTGTCTGTCGAAGTGTTCGACTACTCGCCCGGAGCAGAGCTGATTGCCGAAAACAGCCTGAAAAACATGCAAAAAGCGTGGGCTCAGGTCAGCGGATCGAAGTCTCGTCGCTGACCAGGGCGAGCCGCGCTGTTGACGCAAGATGTATTGCAGCGCGCAGTGATGCGCGCGCGTCATGAAGCGGGATGCATGCGCAGCAATCGCTCGTTCAATCGCGTTGTCGTCTCGTCGATGTGCTGCGCACCGCGCAGCGAGACGCATGAGAACGCGCAACGACGCACCTCGAAAGCGGGTCTTCGTCGGTGTGCGCGCAGCGAAACTGGGGAAACTTCACTTGCACGATACGAACAATTCTCTACGATGTGGCCCAACTAGATGTCATTGTTTGTGATGCGTCATCTGCAACCAATTGAACGAATCGTGCAAATGGATTTCAGCCGACGACATCGACTGCAAGCAATGACAAACACCCCGCTATGGTTGGTGGGGTGGAAGGGAATCGTTTCAAGTGAGTGACGTTTGCCCAACTCAATTTGAGCCCGGTACCAGCGGCAAGTCATTCACGAAGTAGCTCTTGGAAGGAGGAGTTACCGTGGCAAAGAAGAAAGCGACAAAGAAGAAGACGGCGAAGAAGGCCCCTGCAAAGAAGGCAGTGAAAAAGGCCCCCGTCAAGAAGAAGACCGCGAAGAAGAAAGCTGCCAAGAAGAAAACCGCAAAGAAGAAGTAGCAATACTTCTCCTTCGCGGTGACGAAATTCGTCGAGAGGAGTGGTCAACCCGTTGGCCACTCCTTTTCGCGTCTTTGCGGGAGTGGAGCGCCAAAGACAAGACGCTGAGACAGCGGAGTGCGGCGGTCAATCTGCCGCCTGGTTGATCGCCTGCGGCAGCGAACCGACTTCCAGCTGATCGAGCGCGTTATTCGCCGCGCGTTGCTCCGCCTCTTTCTTGCTGGGTCCCCAGGCCGCCGGATACATGCGCGTGCCGATCGACGCGGCCACCTGGAAGCACTTGGAGTGATCCGGGCCTTTCTCATCGAGCACATGGTAGACCGGTGTCTCACCAAAGGACTTCTGTGCCAACTGTTGAAGCACGCTTTTGTGATTCACGCCCGTTGCCGACTCGGCAACCTGTGTGATCTGGTCGTCGAGGCAGCGAAGCACGAAATCGCGAACGACGTCGCGCCCCCCATCGAGGTACATCGCGCCGATCAACGCCTCAAACACGGCCGCCGCGATCGATCCCGGAATGCGGCCGCCGCTCAGCAGACCTTTGCCCAGCAACAGGAACTCGTCCAGTCGCAGGCGATGCGTGATATGGGCGCAGGTCACACGGCTGACGATCACCGACTTGATCCGCGTCAGTTCCCCCTCAGGGCTTTCCGGATACCGCTGAAACAGTTCCTCACAGACAATCCCGCCGAGGATCGCGTCGCCGAGGAACTCCAGCCGTTCGTTGGACTCCAGCCGCGTACGCGAGATCGATGCATGCGTCAAGGCCTGCCTGAGAATGCGGCGGCAGTTGAAGCGATAGCCCAGCGCCGACTCGCACGCAGCGAGCACTTCATCAGTCAATTCGATGACAGGGGGGCGACGAGACATGCAACCACAGGACGATGGCCGACGAGCGAAGTCGTCAGTCTAGCGCCCCGTTGCAACCACTGTCAACGTGCGGCATGCCAGGGGCGTGGATCCGTGAAGTCGTTGCGTGTGATTGGGGGGGCATGGCGTCACGACCTTCGCCGGGTCGCCATACAACAATGAGCGCCCCCGGCACACGCTCATCCGCCGCGCGGCATGAGGTCATGGCCCCCACGAAGTCACTTCCCGACGAGACGGACCCAGTGCCCGGATCGACGAGCGCTTGGGGCGGAACGTGGATTTCCGGGGGACGGTGGCGGTGTCATCAATAGGATGTTGCCGACATCGCAACGCACGCATGCCAATGACGATTCTGGTGCGCACCTCACTGGTAAGGGACCTCAGTCCGGCCGCGTCCGCCGGTATTCTTCGCGGAAACTTCGCCGCGGCACCTCCGGCATTTCCCTTTGCCGGCCCCAGTCGTTGAATCGCTGATACACCAGCCAGCGCGGCAGTTTCGGAACCAGGAAACGCGCCCACCGGCCGCTCCATGTGTACAGACGCCGGCTCCCGAGAATACGGCCGGCGAGCTTCATCCCCCAACGTTTCGAGCGCGGCAGCAGCCCTTTCAGGGCAATCTTGTGTCGCCAAGTGTAGATCTGCAGGTGCAGATCGATCTTTACCGGACACACATCCGTACACGATCCGCACAAGCTGCATGCATATGGGAGGGACGCATGTGCCTCGACGTTCTGGGCCGGTCCAAGGATCGATCCGATCGGGCCGGGCACGGTGTTGTGATAACTGTGACCGCCGCTTCTCCGATACACCGGGCAGGTGTTCATGCACGCTCCGCAGCGAATGCAGTTCAGCGACCGACGAAAATCGTCACTCTGCAGGATGGCGCTGCGTCCGTTGTCTACCAGGACGATATGCAACTCGCGATCGATGATTGCATCGTCGGCGCCGCGCTGAGGGCCGTGGAAGTGCGACGAATACGTCGTGATTGGCTGGCCGGTCGCCGATCGGGCCAGCAGCCGCAGGAATACCGCAAGGTCAGCCGCGCGCGGGACCAGTTTCTCGATTCCCATGCAGGCGATGTGGAGTTTCGGAAGCACCGTTCCAAGATCGGCATTCCCTTCATTGGTGCAGACGACGAAGCCACCCGTCTCGGCCACGGCGAAGTTTACTCCCGTGATCCCCGCATCCGCTTCGAGGAACTTCCGGCGCAGCGCCTGCCGCGCTGCCTCCGTGAGATATGCGGGATCGGTCGCCCCTTTCTCTGTGCCGATGTGCTCGTGGAAGAGATCGCCGATCTCTTCTCGCTTGGTGTGAATGGCGGGCAGCACAATGTGACTGGGCGGCTCTTTCCGCAGTTGAACGATCCATTCACCAAGATCCGTATCGACGACCTCAATGCCATGTCGCTCGAGGTACGGATTGAGATGGCACTCCTCAGTCAGCATCGACTTGCTCTTGACGACCTTGCGCGCGCCGTGATTCTGGAGCAGCGAGAGGACAATTTTGTTGTGTTCTGCGGCGTCCTTCGCCCAGTGCACGACCGCCCCGCGGGCCGTCGCATTCCGCTCGAACTCCTCCAGCAGGTCTCCAAGCCGCGCCATCGTGTGCTGTTTGATCTGCGAAGCATGTTCGCGTAACGCCTCCCATTCCGGGAGTGATTCGGCCATCCTGTCGCGTTTGGCGCGCACGAACCATAACGCCTGGTCGTGCCAGTGCGCGCGGGCATCGTTGGCGACAAACACTTTGGCGTCGGCCGGGTGGGCATGGATGCCCGGCATTGGTGACGGGGATCGATCAGTCAGCGAGTGGATCATACAGCGGGCCTCATTTCGACTCCTTCAATGATTACAGAAACTCCAGCAGATCCGCCACCCGCTATTCCGTCATATCACGCCGCAGAAATTGGGGCATCAATAATTCTTGTCGCAGAGCGAGCAGTTCGACATCCTCGGATGAGATGCGGATCGGCTTGTTTGGCGCATCCCGCAGGACGATCTCGTCGTCTGAACGGGATTCGAGCAGTCCGGTAAACACCTTCCCCTGCGCGGTCTCGTCGAGGCGTCGTCCGTAGTCGCCGCGCCGTTCGATGCCGTTGATCATCTTCCAGGCGTTCCGCAAGTCGTCGGCCCGGACGTCGGGCCGCCCTGAGGGAGAATGGATGGAGGAATTGTCCGCAAGAACTGTATACAGCGTACGGCGCGTCGCCATTGGCACGATCGACAAGGAAGCGTCGTCTTCCTTGCGGGATCCGCCACCAGAGAAATGTCACCGGAAGAGGGCGCATCGACCACGAGCGCTGCCATGTGAAACGCATCTGATTTTTCTGATTCATGCCGCGTGTTGGTCGACGGAAAACTTGTCCCTCGGCAATAGTGACGCGATGATGGGACGTCAACTCACATTCTCATTGTGTGAGAACAAAGTGGTCTTCGCCAGGAACTTCCCCTCAACAGAATCGCTCGCCATGACTCGCCTCCTCGTGCTTTACGGACATCCCGAAGATCCGGCCGCATTCGAGAAGTACTATCACGAGGTCCACGTCCCCATCGCCAGGAAGATGAAGGGCCTCAAGAAGTGGACCATTGGTAAGGTCCAGGGAACGCCGGACGGCAGCCCGGCTCCGTACTACTACATCGCCGACCTGTACATGGAGAGCCGTGAGGACTTCGAGAAGCTGCTATCGTCACCCGAAGGACAAGCCGCCGTCGAGGACGTGCCCAAGTTCGCCTCGGGCGGCGTGACGTTTGTCTACACGGAGGTCGAACAAATGATCTGAGTGCAGGACGGGCCATCACTGATGACCAGTATCTCCAACGGCTCTACTCCTCGGCGAACAGTGACGAGTCTGGTACGCTCGTCTTGTGACTTGTGCAAGGCCCAGCGAAGCCGTCGTCAACACATTCCAGCGGCGCCACGCCATCGTTCGGAATCGGATTACGGAGCGATGCCTGCAGCCGTTCGTTCAGACGGAACAACGGCATCAACAGGCAAGCCATCAGGAAGCCGACCGGCCCACAGATCACGACTCCCAGCCAGGCTCCCATCAATGCGTTCTCTGCAATGGTTCGCCATCCCTGACCAACGCCCTGTGCCCCGCAGTATAGACTGATCATCAGAACCGACTTCAGCATGCAAACGCGTGTGAATTTCCACCGCGTCATCGCGTAGTCAGGCGGGGTCGAGACAATCAGCATGCCAAACGGCCTTGGTTCATTCGATTCCAGTGATCAATGCCGATACGGTGGGAATTGCAGATGAGACTCGTCCGCAACGTCCGAGTTCACATCATTTCTGATTCGACAGGAGGGGAAGCGTCAGGGATTCGTCGCTGATTGCAACATTCGCGCCCTCGGCCGGAACGTCTCGACCTGCAGCCCAGAGAATGGAATTGACCACCACGCGACGAAAGGGTTCGCGCTGAAAGTTGGCATACGGATGTCCCGGCATCGTCGAGAATAATCGCTCACCACCAGGTCGTTCGTACACCCAGCAGATAAGGACCTCTTCGTCGCTGTGTGTGTCAGTTGCGCACAGCAGAGACGTCGCCTTGCTGAGCGTCGGAGACAGGTAGTACTCGTCTTCAATTTCGTACTCCGCCCAGCCGCGGGAGATCGGATGCTCGGGACGCATCTGCGTGAGGAGAGACGTCCCTTCGCTCAGTCCCACACGGCTGACCCAGGAGCCGCCGGTATACGACAGCCACGCCTCTCCGAGGCGGTGGACGTTCTACAGAGCAGCACGAAAACAACCGTAGCAACGAATACAAAGGTCCCATAGCGTATGAAGCGACCTTTAATTCGTCACGACATGACCTTGTGCGTGTCTCTCGTCCAGACGACTGCCGCACCCGCGTTGTCACATCAACGGCGCAGAACCTTGCTCTTAACGAATGTCGTCGATTCATGCTCCGCCTGCCGAGACGACTGCGAGGTGAACAATTCGGCGATCACTTCCTCCAGCGGTCGATCGTGAACGCCGACATCTTCAATGTCAAATGCGGCGAGCAGCGCCGTGAGCACCTCCGGAATCTGCTGGCGGGGAACTTCGAGCTTGGCTCGCGGGGGACGGGCTTCGATCACTGTGCCAT
The DNA here is from genome assembly GCA_019636315.1 of Planctomycetaceae bacterium. Lineage (GTDB taxonomy): Bacteria > Planctomycetota > Planctomycetia > Planctomycetales > Planctomycetaceae > JAHBXU01. Next base: position 11,010 of record JAHBXU010000030.1, read on the forward strand.
AGCGGTCGAGGCCCGGAGGAAGCTCGGCTCCGGCGAACTGCAGCGAGATGACCTTGTGCAGGCTGAAGCGGTCCACAATATCGGCCAGCGGACCGTCATGTTTGATCTCTCCCTCGTTGATGATCACGGCCCGTTCGCACAACGCCTCGACGTCCTTCATGTAGTGGCTGGTGAGGATGACCGTGATCTGTTGTTCCGCCTGGTAGAACTTCAAAAACTCCTGCACCTTGCGTTGTGAGACTACATCAAGGCCGATCGTCGGTTCGTCGAGCAGCAGGACGTCCGGTGAATGGAGGAGCGCGGCAATCAACTCCATCCGCATCCGCTCGCCGAGCGAGAGTTCCCGTACAGGCTGGTCCACCAGTGTGCGGACTTCCAGCAGGTCGATGAGTTCATCCAACCGCCGCTGATAACGATCTGCATCGATGCGGTAGATTTCCTTATGGAGTCGAAAGGACTCCTGAGCCGGCAGATCCCACCAGAGCTGGTTCTTCTGCCCCATCACCAGCGAAAACCGACGACGATAGGCGTGTTCGCGTTTCCACGGCGTGAAGCCGAGAACCTGAGCATCGCCGGCCGTCGGGAAGATGAGGCCCGAGAGCAATTTGAGCGTGGTCGTTTTGCCGGCGCCATTCGGCCCCAGGAAGGCGACCATTTCTCCGGCGTCGATCTGAAAACTGACCCCCTTGACCGCCTCGACCACCTTAAATTCGCGCCGAAACAACCCGGTAATCGACGCCCAAACCCCTTCGCGTTTGCGGTAGACGCGGTAGGTTTTCGTCAGATTGTTCACTTCGATCGCCGGCATGCGGCCATCTTACGGAGCAAAACGCAGAGGGTCGAGGGCACGCACAATGCGCGTGTCGAGTTGGTGTCGAGGTGTCCCTGAGGTCGGTGAGAACAACACACCCCCATCCCAAACCGGAGTTTGGGAACGAGACACGTGCCGTTGCTTACTCGCCGCTCAGCCAGTCGTCTCAGACCGAGAAGCTGCTGCCGCAACCGCAACTGCGGGTGACGTTCGGGTTATCGAACGTGAACCCACGCTTTTCGAGGCCGTCGTAGAAGTCGACGGTGGTGCCGTCGAGGAACAGGTCGCTCTTTTTGTCGACGGCGACTTTGAGCCCGTGCTGTTCGTGCACGTGATCCTTGGTGTTGTCGGCCGTCTCATCAAAGCCCAGCTTGTACTGGAATCCGCTGCAGCCCCCGCCGGCGACGCCGATCCGGAGGACCGTGCCTTCCGGCATCTTCTGTTCGTCAATCACACGCTTGATTTCGCGGGCCGCTTTTTCTGTAACCGTCACCATGGGTGCAGTTGCTCCTGATCGTTAAGCAAACTGGGGAAGAGCCGTGGGGCCAAGATTCAAGGTATTATATCGGGTGAACGGGAAAATCAACAAATCGAATTCGCAGCAGGGGGCCAGGTTATTCAGGCGACGGATTTGAGCAGCACTCCGCAGAGATAGGCCAGACCGGCGGCAATCCCGCCGACTAGCAGCGTCTCCAGGCCCGACCAGTGCCAGTGTTGATCGACAAAACGGGCCTTGGCGGCTCCGACCGCAAAAAACGCCGTCCCGGTCATCAGTGTGCTCCAGAGATACGGAGCGGGAAGTGCTTGACCGAAAAGCGGGTTGATCAGAAACGGCAGCAGCGGCAATGATCCGACGATGACGAAAGCGACGAAGGTTGCGGCCGCCGCCTTCCAGGCGATTGGTCCGACGAGCGGCACACCGTGCTCTTCCTTCAACATCGTCTCAATCCACCGCTGCCGATCGGAAGTGATGATCTCCACAGCCCGGTCCAGGTCCTCGTTCACGAAACCTTGGGCACGCAGAATCTGACGAATTTCTTCGCGTTCTCCATCCGGATAGCGATCGATGTGCTCCTCTTCGATTCGCCGCAATCGATCGCGATGCTGCCTCTCGGCGCGCGTCCCGAGAAAATTGCGGGCGGCCATGCTTAATCCGTCCCCGACGAGATTCGCCACGCCCAGGATGACAATGACGCCCGAAGACAACCCGGCGCCGGCCACTCCGGAGACGACGGCGAATGTGGTCACCGCCCCGTCGATCGCTCCGTAGATGAAATCTTTCAGGTAGCTGTGTTGCGGCCCGGCATCGAGTCGGCTGCGGATCGCGGCAGGTGAGTGCATCTCCCGCAGCATCCGGTCCGATGCGCGGACGGCGTCGAGTTGGTCGCTCATGCCGTCGTGCTCCGAGTCGTGGCCGGCGCCGTCTGCATCGCGGGCCGCATCAATCCATGCAGTCGATATCTCGCGGGACGTCGCGAGAGCCGCGAAGAATTTCGCGCTGGACCATTATCCGGTTGCCGCAACGCCCGACAAGTCGCTGAAGCAACGGGCTTCAGGCCGACGTGCACGCGCTGTCGGAGATTGGTCTTGATTGATTGGGAGCGACAGGAACGGTCGTTCTTATTGCGCGCTGGGAGGCGCCTCTGTGAGTTCCCACAGAATGCCTTCACCTGTGCCATCGCCCATAAACCTGATGAGATTACGCTTCTGATTGCGATTCAGTCCCTTGATTGCGTCGTGCAGGCGACGCTTCCCATCCGCTTGAGAACCCGGTGGTAACGGATCGTCAATTCGGATCGGCCAGTCTTCCTCTTCGAACGCCGTCAGGATGGTTTCCTGATTCGGCGAGGGAACCTTGAACTCCTTGACCAATTGCTCGCAGACAAAAAACCGATGCCGTTCTCCATCCCACTTGGGTTTCACCTCAGCGGCGATGGACTGGGCCGGACGTCGCACGAACGGCATCATCGACGCGGAAATCGCGTCGTCAAACATTGTCGAGGCTATCTCCAATCCTGCTTCTGTCAACTGGAAACAGGAACGGGGGCAAAAACGGAGGCTATCGCCAAAGTCAAACTGCCGCCGGTCGCCGTCGGCCGTCAGAATCTCGCGGGCATGCGTGACCAAGCCCTTGCACAGCAGCCATCGAAAATCGGCATTCGTCAGTCCGACGGCATGTAGCTCGCTAATCTCGACCGCGAACTCCCAGGGATCCTGCGACGCATCCTGGGCATACCGGTAGGCCCGGTAAAGAAGCCCGAGACCTGAGGTCGTCAGGTTCGTGGAGCAAGCCGGGCTGAGAGGCTTTTGAGCCCCCGAAACGTCGATCATCGCCGATGACTCCTTCCTGAAAAGGGTCCGGCACCTGATGAGTCAGCAGCGACCTTTGGCCCAGAGTTGAGCTGTTGAAACTCCCGCATCGACTGGAACTGTCGATCCGGTTCCGAAGGTGCACGAAATGTGACTAGATCTGCATTTGACTCGAAAGTCCTTATCGTTGCAACCGTGTCTATTTACCGAAAATGTGAAATCTGGACATTTGTGACAATTATGACAATCCGCACAAATTGACCAGTTGGACAATTATCT
>JAHBXU010000300.1 GCA_019636315.1 Planctomycetaceae bacterium
GGAACTGGAACAAGACGAAGTCGTTCGCTCCGCTTTGGGACCGATTGCGGATCAGTTTCTCGACCTGAAGCAACGCGAATGGGAAACCTACGACCGGCAAGTGACGGCGTGGGAAGTGCGAGAGTATTTGACGTTTTTCTGATTTGCGGGACGTTGAAGAAAGCGAAGAGTTTTCAACGCAAAGACGTGAAGTCCGCGAAGAGAAGAAATGCAATCAGGATGGAGTTTCGATCGGAAACAGAGGGAACATCAGTCGGGTGGAACGTCCTGCACTTTGGGTGGCACGCCCAGAGTCTTCGATGGGCGTGGCGAAGGGTTCTAGAAGCACTCCCACGCCCTTCCCAGAGCCTCAGGGCGTGCCACCCCAAAGGGGGCGTCCATCCACGATAACGGGCGTCCTCCCGATGTGCTGGACTTGCCTTACGGGAAAACCAGATCGTTCAGAGTTTTCTAACCGACGCCTGCCGCTGTCTCTTCCAGATATTTGTGTGCTTGAATTGCCATGTCAAAGTGAGATTACTTACAAGGGCCGTCTGGCCGACCGTGCGAGAAAGTTGGAGCGGGTGAATGTCTTTTCAAATTGATTGTCCCAACTGCGGGACGCGGGGCGTGTGGGAATTTCACTACGGAGGAGCGGCGGGGAAGTCGCGACCTCCGCTGAGCGCCGACGCCGCCGAGTGGACGGACTACATCTACAACAAAGAGAATTTGCGGGGGGTGCAGACCGAATGGTGGACGCACCGCTCCGCCTGCAAGCTCTGGTTTCTCGTCGAAAGAAACACGGCGACCAATGAAGTCCTCTCGTCGCGACGATACAGTGTCCCCCCTCGGCAGGAAGAACCGGCCGGTTGATTTCGTCATTCCGATCCTTCCGGTCAGCTGTGCCAGCCGGGCCGCGTCAGGGTCGGGTGATTTTTCTTCTGTTTTTCTTCTGTTTTTCTTCAGGTGTAATTTCGAATCGAGTTTCGGGAATCGGGACATTCGGCGGCGAGGCGGGGAGACGGATTGGCAATGGGAAGTGAAAACGGGGTTGCGGATGGCGGGCACGGTCATGCGGCACCTTGCCGATTCACGTTCGACGGCGAGACATTCGAGGCCCGGCCCGGGCAGTCGATCGCCGGAGCGTTGCACGCAGGGGGACAATATGTCCTGTCGCGGAGCTTCAAATATCATCGCCCGCGGGGCCTGTTCTGCGTGTCGGGCCGCTGTCCCAATTGCCTCTGCACAGTCAACGGCGAGCCGAACGTTCGCATCTGCACGCGTGCTGCGGAACCGGGGCAGGACGTCCGCTCGCAAAACGCCTGGCCCTCACTCGATGTCGATGCTCTGAACGTTTTCGACAAGCTGCATCGGATGATGCCGGTCGGCTTCTACTACAAACGGATGTATAAGCCGCGAAAGCTCTGGCCGCTGTACGAGAAGGTGATTCGCAACATCGCCGGGCTGGGGAAGGTCGACTTCGATCACGGCGGGGAGGGAACCTACGACAAGTTGAATCTGTTTGTCGACGTGGCGGTTGTCGGCGGCGGAGTGGCGGGGTTGCAGTCGGCGCTTGCGGCGGCGGAGGAACAGCTTGATGTGCTGCTGGTGGACGATCAACCGGCGCTCGGCGGTCATCTCCGTCACGATCCCGATCTGCTGCCGGCCGATTTTTCCGAACTGTTGCGACGGGTCGTGGCTCATCCCCGCATTCAAATCGTCATGTCGGCGACCGCGTTTGGCCTGTACGAGGGGAATTACCTCGGAATTCAGCAGGGAAAGCGGCTGATTCGCGCGCGGGCTCACCAGGTCATCTTGGCGACCGGCGGGTGGGAACGCCCGCTGGTGTTCGAAAACAACGATCTCCCAGGTGTTTTACTCGCCAGCGGGGCACAGCGTTTGTTGCATCTGGACGGCTGCCGGTTCGAGGGGCGCGCCGTGGTGGTCACCAACAACGCGCAAGGCTATCGCATCGCCGCTCAACTCGAGCGCGCGGGGACGAAAGTCGCGGCGATTGTCGAGCTCAACGAGCTGGCGGCGGGCGACCCCGGAAAGATTCCCGTGCATGCGGGCAAGACAATTCTCACCGCTCGCGGCGGGCGGCATGTCCGGGCGGCGGTGGTTGGAAATGTGAACGGCGGCGGCAAATCCGACACCATCCGCTGCCGCTGGATCATCCAGGCGCTCGGGTTCACGCCGGCGACCTCCCTGCTATATCAATCGGGGAGCAAGTTGCGGCATGACGCGGAGCGGGATCACCCGGCGGTGACGCAGTTCGCCAAGGGAGTGCATGCCTGCGGAGCGGTACTGGGAACTCATGATGTCGTTGCCGCGGGGGCGGAGGGGAAGCACGTGGGACTGACCGCCGCGCTGGCGGTGCGCGGCGAAGCGGACACCGCGCTCCGAGCCCGCCGGGATGCCGCCGCGGCGGAGCTCGCGCGGCTTGTGGAAACGAAGTCGCAGCCTGGCGTCGTGGGACATTACGTTTCTGGTTCGACCGCCAAGAAGAAGTTTGTCTGCCTGTGCGAGGATGTCACGGAGAAGGACATTTACGACGCGATCGACGAAGGGTATGCGAATGTCGAAACGCTCAAGCGGTATTCGACAATCAGCATGGGGCCGTGTCAGGGGAAGATGTGTCAGGCGGCGGCCATTGGATTGTGCGCGGCACGCAACGGTAAGAGCATCGAGGAGACCGGCACAACCACGTCCCGGCCGCCGGAACAACCGCTCCCGCTCGGCGTGCTGGCGGGGCGTGGTTTGCATTTCAGCTTGGTGCGCCGGACGGCGGTTCATCACTGGCACGAGCAGCAGGGAGCGAAATTTCTCGACGCGGGAACGTGGAAGCGGCCGGAATCGTATGGCGATCCGGCCAGCGAGTACGAGGCTGTCCGGCACCGTGTCGGCCTGATCGATGTTTCGACGCTGGGGAAGATCGAGCTTCGCGGCCGCGATGTGGGAAAATTTCTCGAGTTCATTTATCCTAATCGGTTCGAGAAGTTGAAGCCGGGACGCGTTCGCTATGGAGTGATCTGCGACGACGCGGGGATCGTGCTCGATGACGGCATCATTGCACGGCTGGAGCCCGAGCGATTCTTCCTCACGACAACAACCGGCAACGCGGACGCCATCGACAGTTGGTTCCGTTCGTGGCTGGTGGTGAAGCCCGAATGGGACGTGCGAATGACGAACATGTCGACCTGCTATGCGGGGATGAATATCGCGGGACCGCGGAGCCGCGACGTGCTGTCCAAGATCTGCGATGCGAATATCTCGGCTCACATGCTCCCTTATGGAGGGGTGGCGGAGTTTGATGTGGCGGGTGTGCGGGCGGTGGTGCTGCGGATCGGATTTGTCGGCGAACTCGGTTTTGAAATTCACGTGCCGACGCAATTTGGCCAACACGTCTGGGACGCCCTGCTGGCGGCGGGCAAGGAGTTCGACATCGAGCCGTTTGGCGTGGAGGCTCAACGGCGGCTGCGGCTGGAGAAAAAGCACTTTTTGCCGGGAGTGGATACCGACGCCTTGTCGAACCCGATCGAGGCGGATGTTCCTTGGATCGTGAAACTCGACAAGCCCGATTTCATCGGCAAGTGGTCGTTGACGCGGGCGGCGAATCGTCCGGCACGCAATCGACTCGTGGGATTCCGGCTGGATGGGACGACGGTTCCCGACGAAGCCTCGTTGGTCATTTCGGATGGTCGTCTCGGGGGACGCGTGACTTCGGCGCGGTACTCACCAGTGACCGGCGGCGTGATCGGTCTGGCCTGGGTGCCCGCGGAGCAATCGGCCAACGGCGACCGGATCGAGATTCAGATGAACGGCCGCCGGATGACGGCTGTCGTGCAGCACGCACCGTTTTACGATCCGGAGGAAGCGCGATTGAACGGATGACGGACGGGCTTGAAGAGCAGCGGCGAAGACGAAGGCATTTTTTAACGCAAAGGCGCAAAGTTCGCCAAGAAACGCAAAGGAAGGCAAAAAAGTGATACGGGGCCTGTTGGAGTTCAAGCTTTAGCTTGTCTTGCTGGGGTTCAAGTTCGCAAAAGCGACGCCGTCTGGACGCAGCCTGAAGGCTGAACTCCAACGGCTGGACTTTGTCAGCCGCCCGCCGGAAATTAGTAGAAGTGATTTGTAAGACTTTTCACGCATAATGCAGGCCGTTCATGTCGCAGCACGCATCTGGTTTCACCGCACGCGGCCCCCTGGTCGATTGGCATCGTCGCGCTGGGGCGACTGTCGATCGACTCGGCTGTTGGGAGGTCGCCCTCAGCTATCCCGTCGAGCCACTTCACGAGGGGGGAAGCGCGCTGGTCGACATCACGGGGCGGACGGTTCATGAACTGGGAGGACGCAATCTCTCGGCGGAACTCGCTTCGCTCACCGGCGGTGAGCATCCGATTCGTGCGATCCGTGCGGAAGCGGAGTCGGGCGCGGCGATCTATCGGTTGACCGATGTCCGGGCGATCCGTTTCTGCGACGAGAATTTCCCGATAGGACTTCCCGCAAAGGCCCCGCCCCCCACTTCCAACCCCGAGGCAGCCGCCCCGAGTTCGGCAATTGATGTCACCGGCGGTTGGGCGTCGCTCGGCCTGGCCGGGCCCCACGCCCGCGAGATTCTGCAAAAAGTCACCGCTCTGGATCTCCGGGATCAGACACTGCCGGTGGGAACCTGCTGCCAGGGGCCGATTTTTGGCGTGAACACTCTGTTCGGGCGTTTCGCCACCCATTACGAGCTGCATGCCTGCCCCGACATGACCGAATTTCTCTGGGAAGTGCTCCTCGACGCGGGAGCCGAATTCGACCTCCGCCCGGCAGGCCTGGGCTGGTGGCGCGGAATCGCCTCGTTAAAGATCTGAGAGCGGCGAGAGGCGCCAAGACGAATTCCCGATTGATTCTCACACAGTCGACAACTTGCTCTCAATGTTCCACCGGAGTGGCCGACGCAATCTCCGCCGATTAGAATTATCATTCTCAGCCTGCCGAGACGTTCGACTTTCCTCAACATTTATTTCTTGAAGACTCATGACCGACAAGCCGCTTCCTTTTTCCGCCGATCTTCTTCGCGACATCGCCAGCAAGTATCCCACTCCTTTTTACCTGTATGACGAACGAGGCATTCGCGAGAACGCGCGGCGGTTGAATGCCGCGTTTGCCTGGTCGACCGGGTTTCAGGAATATTTCGCCGTCAAGGCGTGCCCCAATCCACATATTCTCAAAGTCGTGCAGGAAGAAGGCTTCGGCGGCGACTGTTCGAGCATGGCGGAACTCGTGATCTGCGAGAGGCTCGGCATCACCGGCGAGAAGATCATGTTCACCTCGAATGACACGCCCGCGGCCGATTTCCGCAAGGCGCGCGAGCTCGGGGCGATCATCAACCTCGACGACATCACCCACATCGCCGCTCTGGAAAAGCACGCCGGTCTCCCCGATCTGATCTGCTTTCGCTACAACCCCGGGCCGCTTCGCGAGGGGAACGTCATCATCGGCAAGCCCGAGGATGCCAAGTACGGTCTGACGCGCGAGCAACTTTTCGAAGCATACGCCCTGTGTAAGAAAAAAGGGGTCCGCCGCTTCGGCCTGCACACCATGGTGGCCTCCAACGAACTCAACGCGGAGTTCTTCGTCGAGACGGCGCGGATGCTGTTCGAACTGGCGGTGGAGATCTCGAAGAGGCTCGATATTCGGCTGGAGTTCGTGAACCTTGGCGGCGGAATTGGCATTCCCTATCGGCCGGGGCAGAAGCCGATCGATCTGGAGTACGTCGGCCAGAGTGTGAAGAAGGTCTACGATGAAATTGTCCGGCCGGCCGG
>JAHBXU010000301.1 GCA_019636315.1 Planctomycetaceae bacterium
TCCTCCCCGAATTTCCGCTCGAACTGTTCCGCAACGTGGTCCACCAGTCGGCGACTCCAGTCGAGACCGCCCAGCATGACGTCGCCGTCCGTCGCCAGCACGCGGAACGTCGTTGGTGTGTACCTGACGACGGTCACGTCGAAGGTCCCGCCTCCGAGGTCATACACCAGAATTGTCTTCTCGATATTGCCCAGGTCGGTCCGGCCCAGTTCGCCCGATTGCCAGGCGTACGCCAATGTGGCGGCCGTCGGTTCGTTAATGATGTCAATGACGTTCAACCCCGCAATCTGGCCGGCATCCTGGGTCGCTTTGCGGCGGACGTCGTTGAAGTAGTAGGGCACGGTAATCACCGCGTTGGCGATCGGACCGACGTCCTTTTCCGCGTCCTGCTTCATTTTCTTGAGGATCAGCGCAGAAATGAACTCGGGCCGCAGCTTCTTCTCCTGGTAGACGATGAAGAAGTCCTTGTTTCCCATCTGCCGCTTGATGGCTTCGACGATGTTCTTCGGGTTCTCGATGGCCATCCGCTCGGGTTTCGGGCCGACGATGACGTGGCCGTCATCTCCCAGCAGCACGACGGACGGCGTAATCCGATCGCCGTCGGAATTCTTCAAGGAGACCGGCTCCCCATCCTGATTGAGCTGCGCGATTGCCGAATAGGTAGTGCCGAGATCAATGCCGACCGTCTGACCTTCCAGGAATTGCATAGAGTTTGACCTTCGAGCGAAGCGGATGACGACTCGCTGCCGAGACACCGCGATCACGGCCACGGGCGCGGCGAGAAAAGCCTGAATTGCGAAGAGTTCCTATTCTGTCAGCGAGTCCAGCCGGTTGCAAGCGCGAGGCGTCAACGAACATTCCACCCGCCCACATGCCGAGACGCGGCTTCGATGTGGCCGAGGTCGGCCTTGTCGTTCTGTCGCGCGAGGTCTTGCACTCGCCCCGGATTGATGGCATCGTGAAGACGGAGGGCTGCGGGATCCCCTGCCGACAGCTTTGCTGTCGAAGGAGAAAGGCGAAGCGGCGCGCGTTCGATGGACGATGATTCGTTCGCGCAACAGAAACGTGTCCGACGGCCGAGCGGGCGGCCGGAGACATCTCCGCCAGCAGATGGCGACGCCTTCGGGGACTCACTCGGACGCGACGGGGAGTTGCGGGTCCGTGTCCGTCCGCACCCATTCGAGCTTGCGACCGTGATCAGGAGATCGGCATTCCCACACGCTTCCGGCCGGCATGGCGATCTCGTCAAACTCCCAATCCCGCAAGGGACGCAAGTGGATTTCTGTTCCTGCCGCGAACGACTGCGACTGCCCGGCGGCAAGTGTTCGCGTTTCGCTCCAGCGGCTGTAGGGCCCGCGCACCTGGTACGTCACCCCAGCTTCCGTGGCATTGACGATGCGCGTCGGGGCGGGTGCAAACGCCACGGTAAGTTGCGTCCCCACCCAGGCGAGTTCCCGCAGGGTCATTGCAGCGGAACCGAACGCGACTTCCGGTAGCACGGAAATCTGTGCCGCTTGTTCTTCCGTCCAGCGCTCCCAGCCACGGCTGAAGAGACGCGCCATTCCTTCGTCCGCGGCGGTCCCCTCCGGTCCGTCCCTCTCGACCCGCGCATCTCCGGTCGCCCGAATCTCAGCCGCGGATTCCCACACCATCTTCAAGCCCATACGCCCATGTTCCAGGACAACCGGTTCCAGCGACAGCGGCTGCGTCAGTGAAAGTTCACCGTGGAAAATGGCTGTTAACGTCTCGACGTCGCCGGAATTCAGAGCCGCATGAACTCGCCCGGTCTCCAATGACTCTGCGGCGTCACCGCTCGGCGCAGCGATCGTCCGGTGTGCGACGGGCTTCGGTTGAACCGACGCCGGCAACTTATCCGGCTGGGCGCGGCTCACCGTGGAAACGTCCAGGTCGAGTCGTGGCGCTTCAATCAAAATGCCGATGCCATTCTGACTCTGGCGACGGGACGCATCCAATGGTCGCAGCCGGAGTGGGGCGGCGAGACTGAGCGCCGTTTCCACTCCCTGAGCCGTTGCCAGCGTCGTCGCGGATGGCAGCACTTCCGCCAGCATCTTCCGGTCGACGAGTTCGACGAACGGGCGTTCGGGAATGTCGGTCGTGAAGATACGTGCGGCTTCCGAACCCGCCAACAAAGACGAGATGTGATCCAACACATCAACCGCAATGCCGACCCGCAGGTCGGTCGTCTGGCCCACCTGAAATGCGGGCGGAGCGGAGGCGAACAGCTTCTTCGGAGACGGCGGCGCCGTGGCGTCAATCGACGCGACGGCCACACTGAATGTCATCGAGACGCCCGCCGCATCCGTTGAGATCGACTCCGGCACCACCCGGACTTCCGGGCGATACACGGGCAGCGGCCACAAGGCGGCCACCATCTCTTCCAGTGGGGTCAGATCGATCGAGTCACCAAACCGATCCAGGAGCGACGGCACGGCCGAGCGCACCTGTTGCTCAATGGTCTCGCGACGAAAGTAGATGCCACCGACGACGGCCGTCTTCACTTCCTCTTCAGTCAACCAGTTTCCCTGCAACCGAATGCCCTGTGGTTCCCGCACAAACCAGTTGTAATCGGGGATCTCAAACGAAGTGCGGAGCGGCTTCAATGCGAGACGCTGTTTGTCGATCGCGGGCCGCGCTTCGATTCGCAGCCATACGGGCTGCCGATGCCCGACGACGACTTCCGCGGGGCCGGCCGTGAAACCGACGGAACCGTCAGTGACGGAGATGCGCCCGACGTGCAATTTGATGTTGCGCAGGCCGACTTCCGCCTGCACACGATCCGGTCCATACGCCCGGATAATGGCTCGTTCGAGCTCGGCGGCGTAGGTCAGATTCCCAAAGCGAACCTTGAACGTGCGACCATCGAGTTCCATGTCTTCGTTGACATCCTCCAACCGCCCGCTCAGCGAATCGGCTTCCAGCGCGGCCGGCAGACCTGTTGCGATGATGTCCATCGCCGTCTGACCGAGGCGCACGGTCATGGCTCGCTCGATGACCATTGCCGGCGTAAACGGAGTCTGCTCGGCGTGCGTTCGATCCGGGGGAAGCGTGAGCGATTCCAACTCGGGACGGTTCGGCTCCGGTGCCAGCATCCAGTTCAAAACGACGTCGCTGTCGTAGACGCGCCGCCAGACGTCGTGTCCTTCTCCGGCAATCTCGCTGAACAGAATTCGCCCGCCCGCATTGCGAATGGCTTGAACCATCTGCCGCGTGGTCGCGGCCGGGACAATGCGGTCATCGGCCCCATGAAACGCCCAGATTGGCACGTCGCGCAGCCGCGCGGCAACTTCAGGCCGGCCGCCCCCGGAAACAGTCGTCACGGCCGACCAGTGACTCGGATCGGCGGCCGCGACTTCCCAGGCGCCGACGGCCCCCATCGACCAGCCGCTGAGGATTCGTCGCTTGCTGTTGACGGGATAGTCCCGCTCGACATCGGCCAGCATGGCCAGCGCCCGTCGTCCATCGGCCGCGAACGGCGACCAGGTCCGCAGGATGGGCCGGTTGAAGTTCTCGGCCTGGGGAAACACCACGACCGCGGGGAAGTTTGCGGCCCGCAGTTTGACCAGCGGCCCCAATCCGACCGCAAGCTGTCTGCGTCCATCCGTACCGCGCTCTCCGGCGCCGTGGAGGAACAGGATCACCGGCCAGCCGTCTTGCGGCGGTTCTCCCTGGGGAACGAAGACCACGTATTTGTGGTCGCCATCAGCATCCCGATAAGAGCGGTCGATCAATCCACGTTGCTGCGGAACCCTGACTTCGGCCGCGGCGGCCAGGCCAGCACCTGAAACGGCGAGAATCAACCCACAGACGACGACTCGAATCACCCTCGTTCCCCTGTACTCAACATGCGGCGCAAGCGTTCTGGCAGAATTCGGACGTATCGATTGTGACGTCTGCGGTGACCTCACCGCAAGCGGCATCGGGTGGCTGTCTTTGGGGAAGGGCTCGTCTGCCGGTCGTCCGGTATCGCGAAGAAAGAATACCACTCGTTCCCACCCGGTCGATGAATTCCCGGCCAGTTCTCCCAGGAGGATGCGACGCCCCTGCCAAGCAGTCACATCATGCCGCGACGTTTCAATTCGGCCACAACGCCTTGCACAATGTGGGACACGTCGTCAGCTGGCGAGACGCTGGGGGCGCCCGCAAACGAACGCAGTGCATCGGCGGTTCGGGGAAAGGTTCCCGGAGCACAGCCACGCACGGGCTGGTCGGCAAAGCCGTGGTTGGCCAGCAGGCATTGGAGCGTATTCGACAGCGTACTCAAATCGGCCTGCTGTTGTTTTGAAAGCGGTTGTCGCCCGTTTCCCATTGTGAATCCGCGCAAATCGGCCGCCTTGCGGAACCCGTCGGGAAACTCCGCCTGATAGAGCATCGTGTCAAAGAGCGTGACCAGGTCGTACTGAATCTGCCGCGCGGCATCCAACTGACCGCTCAACGTGAGGTCATACAGCTTGCGGGTCAGTTCGGGGACGACGCCGCTCGATGCATTGGTTCCGCCATCGCAGCCGACGAGCAGCATGGGCATGAGAGCCGCGTCCCAGCCGGTGAGAAAGCTGAAATCCGGCCGGTTCGGTCGGACGGCCGTAATCATCCGAATCATGTGCGGCAGGTCGCCCGACGAGTCCTTGATCGCCACAATCCGCTCACACGATTCGCTCAGCCGCTGAACGGTTGGGACGTCGATCGGGCTGGCGAACATGGGAATGTTGTAAAGAGTCACGTCGATCGGCGTGTTGCGGCCAATCTCATGGAAGTAGGCGTACACCGAGGAGGGGCTAAGCTTGTAATAAAACGGGGCGACGATCGCCACGGCCCGCACGCCCAGTTCGGCGTAGAACTCGCATGCCCGCAGGGTTTCTTTGACATTGGCCTCGGCAGCACCCGCAAGGATCGGCACGCGGCCTCGCGTTTGATCGGCGATGATCTCGGCAATTCGTCGCCGCTCTTCTACCGTGAAACGCGTGAATTCTCCCGTCGAGCCATTGGGATAGAGTCCGTGGACTCCCTTTTCGATCAGCCAGTCGACGTAGCGACGCAATTCGCGCTCGTTGATTTCTCCCCGGCTGTCATAGGGGACCAGGTTCGGCGTAAAAATGCCTTGGAGTTTTCCGGATGCGGGCATGATGTATTTGAAAACGCAAGGTAAAGGGAAGGTTGCCTGGCGACAAATCTCGGCCCATCGCTTGTAACGTTGGGTTGCGATGTCGCCGGGAAATTTTGCGGGACAAAGCCTCACTTTGGAACGTCTCCGTTCGCGGCAAGATTTCTCCTGGAAAGATACTTCGTCCGGACCCTTGGTTGCAAAGCAGAGCGAAGGGGATTTCGCCGAATTTTCCGGTTAGGAAAGATCGCCGGGTGGGGTGTTGATACTGGCGGAAAGAGGTGGTTCGAAGGGGACTCGGGAATCTTGACGGGCCATGAAATGGAAGGAGAGATTCTCCCAAAACCGGAAGAATCTCTCTCAATCTTATACAAGTCGCGAAAAGGCCGGGCGGCAAAAGTCGACTAAAAGCCTGCACCTGCCCCCGCACCCCCCAGACCTGTTCCTGCCATCATGCCACCTGCCATGAACACCACGACCGCCAAGAGCGACAGCAGGAACGGCTGCTTTGCCTTATCCCAATGCTGAATTAGGAAAACCAGTGCGGCGAAAGGAATGAAAATATAGGCCAGCCCCCATCCCAGACTCTCTTGAAAGGCGAGGACCAGCATCCACAAGCTCGTTCCGACGACTGCGACGCCACCTACA
>JAHBXU010000302.1 GCA_019636315.1 Planctomycetaceae bacterium
TCGACGAGCGGCAGGATAAGCAGGTGTTCCAGTCCAGTGAACACCTGGAACCCTCGGAGATGGCGAGGATCCTGCAGCAGTACCGGACTAACGAGGTGCCGGCCGCTTCGCAGGTCACCCGGTTCCATCCGACGACGGACGGTTCCTTCAGCTCACTGCAGCAAGGGGGAAATTGTCCCAACTGCCGCCGCTACTGAGTGATGGGAGCGTCGTCCCTTCAGAAGGCACTTGTTGTCTGACGAAGAACAACCGTCTCTGCCGCCCGTGACGCTGATCGTCGTCGCGGGCGGCACTTTTTTTGCGCCGGTCACCGTGGCAACGAGGTGGGAATCGAGACACGGTTCAAAGCGATCTTGTGTTCCGGGGAATCTCTGCAAATCTCTCGACATCTTGGTATAGTGATGTGCTCGAAAGGACTGATACCGCACCAGTTGGGCTGTGAGTTTGGATCCCGTGGATTACGAGAGATAGCCGGGCTGGGAGGCATCGAAGCATCCCGTACTGCACTGGCCTGAACCACATGGAGCGAACTCACCGGGTGCCGCCTTGTTTGGATCATCGATCGGCAGACGCGGCGTCGATGGAAAGGAGTGAGGCCAGACGATTGGGGCCTCGACCTCAGCAGTTGGTGCCCGACAATGATGCGTAAACATTCGGCGGAGTGTGGTGTGTCGATTGAATCTCCCGAGAAATTGCCGCGAATGGTCGAATCCAAGCCCAAAAGCACGTCCCAGGGGCCGTTGTCGATGTGGCATTGCACGGATGTGCCGCGCCTGCTGAAGCTGCTGTCCATGCGTCCGTCCGTCCATTGGAGTCGCTGGCACCGGTGGTGCATGTTGCCGCCGTGTGCTGTCTACAACTCCGTGATGGGGCTCGGGGAGAAGCTGGTTTTCGGTCGCAAAATCGCAGAAACGCAGATTCATCCGTCGCCCATCTTCATCATTGGCCACTGGCGGAGCGGGACCACGCTGCTGCACAATCTGATTTCGCTCGATCGGCAGTTCACGTTTCCCACGATGTATCACACGGCCTTTCCGCAGCACTTTCTGTTGACGGAGCGGATCGTCAGTAGGCTGTCGGCGCCGCTGGTCCCCAAATCGCGGCCCATGGACAACGTGGAGGCCGGATGGGGCATGCCGCAGGAAGATGAAATCGCCCTGTGCGCTCTCTGCCTGATCTCCCCTTATCTGATGATCACTTTTCCGGAGAGATCGGCGTACAGCGACTATTTCGACTTCAAGACGGCGTCTCCAGAGGACGTCGCGATGTGGAAGCAGACGTTCCTGAATTTCCTGCGAAAGGTCACTTATCGCGAACCGAAACCGATCGTACTCAAGTCGCCGTCGCACACGTACCGGGTGCGGCTGATGCTGGAAATGTTCCCCGAAGCGAAGTTTGTTTACATCCATCGGCATCCGTACGATGTGTTCCGGTCGTCGATGCATCTTCGAGACACGCTGTTCGAGGCCAATTCATTGGGACTCGTCGATCGGGAACCGTGGGAAGAGGAAGTCCTCCACGACTATCGCTGGGCCGTCGACTGCTATGAGCGGGATCGCCAACTGATTCCCGAGGGGAACCTGTACGAAGTCCGATTTGAAGATTTGGAGGCCGATCCGCTCCGCGAACTGGAGCGTATGTATTCCGGACTGAGCCTGCCGGCATTTGATGCCGCCAAACAGGCCCTCATCCCGGAAGTCGAACGCCTGAAAGGCTACAAAAAGAACTCGTTCCGACGAATGGACCTCCGGACGAAGCGGCTCGTTTATTCGTGGATGCGCCCCATGTTTGAGCGCTACGGCTACGACTCTGAGGGAGCCGAGCGAGAATCCGACTCTCAACAACTCGCCGTGCCGGCGTAACACTCCTCGGGATGCGCGTCGCGACGTGTTGATCGAAGCCGCGAGCGCTAGCGACCGGTCGCCTGTGCGATCCTGCGGGCTTCCCCGGCAACCCGCTTCTTGCTCCGGGCGAATGCCGACCTATTCTTGAGCGGTTTTCCGCATCCGCGGTCGCTGAGAATGGCAAATGCAGGTCCGCATGTCCCCCACACAAACCGCGCCGAACACAAGCTCGTTCCAACCGTTCCAATCGTCTCACCGGGAACAGTTGTCGTGCTCTGTCGAGGAGTTCGATCGGGAGCGGTTCCCGCCGCGCGATACATGGCTCAAGCTGTTTGAGCATGCGTCCGAGTCGCATGTTTCTCACCATCCGGACTACGTCCAGGCGGTGTTTCCGGATCTGGGCCTGCCCGGCTGGACAATCACCTGTCGCCGGGGACGTGAACCCGTTTCGATGGCGATTCTGATTCCCAAGCGTTGCCGTCTGGGACGTCCGCTCGGGCGTGGTGCACATTCCACTATCGTCGGCGTACGACTCGGGGGATTTGGATTTCTCAGCGCGGACGCCTCCGACGTGAACGCGACGAATGCTCTCGTCGAAACCATCGCCAGAGAAGTCCGCGCGCGGCACATTCGCGTTGTCGAGTTCGAGAACCTGCCGGAAGACTCGCTGCTGTGGCGGTCGCTCCAGAAGCTGAAAAGCCAGGGATTCTCCTTCGCTCCCGGGGATGCGTTTGCCGCCCATCATCGCATCCGTTTCCCGTCGACGCCGGAGGAGTACTGGAGCCGCTTTCATTCCCGTCAGCGGTATCGCTTGCGCAAGGAACGCAAACGCATCGGCGCCTATGAAGTCCGTCGTTGCACCGAGCTGCACCAGATTGATGACTGGCTGACCGCCGCGCATGAGATCTCGCAGAAGACCTGGCAGACGCGGCAACTGGGGCTGCGCATCCGCAACAGCGATGAAGAGCGGGCCTATCTGACGTTTCTTGCCACGCTGGGGGCGTTGCGGTCCTATGTGCTCTACGTGGAGGGGCGTCCCGCGGCGTTTGTCCAGAGTCAGCAGTGGAACGGCGTGTACCACTACGACGAACTGGGATTCGATCGCAATCTCGCAAAGCAGAATCCCGGTAAGGTGCTGCTTCAGGAGATCCTCGACGATCTGTTGACTCACAATCGTCCGCAGACGTTTGATTTTGGCTTGGGGGATGCGGACTACAAGCGATTCTTCGCGAACGACGAGTCGCGCTCGGCGACCCTCTGGATGTTTCCGCCCGGACTGCAGGGCTGGTGGCAGGCCATGTCGATCAATACGAGCCGCCGCATTGGCCGCTGGGCGCGCGATGCGATCGGCGGAACGCGGTGGTACGCGGCTCTCCGTCAGTCCCGTCGTGACGCGGCCGCAACGGCTGGCGACGACGAGGCTGCCGATGGCGAATGAAGCCGTCGCACGCCTCGACTGTGACAGATCGTTCACACTCCGGCACCTCTTCGCGACCGTGTGCAGCCAGATCCATCCCCCGAAGCGTCAGCGAGTGGTTTCAATGATGCATCGCGCGCGGGTATCAGACGCGCCACGTGATCTCACAGAGGATGACCCAGTTCGTTCGACAGCAGTGTCGCGGCCATTTCCCCTAGAAAGACGAGGATGACTCCGGCAAAGAAGACGCCGGTGGCGGATTGGGTATTCCGATAGATCAGGATCCGACCGATCAGAGTGGCCATCACCACGGGTCCGGCAATTCCGCTCAGCCAGCGGAGGACGAGCCAGATGACATGGGTCGCATCCGTGATTGCCACGGGACACGTCGCCAGGCCCATGCCGGCGACAATCGCTCGCAGGATGCCTGCGGAGAAGAAGAACTGGTTCAATCGGACGAGCGGCGCGAGCGGCATCGACGTCGCCGTCAGATACCAGTGGCCGAGCAACATGCCGGTCACCGCCGTCCCCAGTAGCCACGCTGACGCGAATTCTGCGGCGATCACCAATGACGTTGCCGCCGCACCCGAGGCGACGCTCGTCAGCGTCTGAGCCCCCGCGACCGCTGCCGCAGATAACGACAGAATGGCGAAGATTGACACGCGTCCCAACCCGCGGCGATCGAGCGTCCAGACAATGGAACCGGCATAGGCCACCAGGGCGATCGCAACTGTGATCCCGCGTGTGATGGTGATCGACCACGGCGGCGGCGCCGCGGCGTCTTGACTGAGCATCAACGTTGCCAGCACACTTAGTCCGAGGACGACAAGATGCTGAATCCGGAAGAATCCGCAGGTCACCTGCCGTCGGGGCATGAGTGCCCAACACAGACTTGTGCCGCAGATCAATCGGCAGCAGAACAGCGCGATCATTGGCGATTGATCAGCGAGAACGCCTCGGCGCGGCTCGACGGGTTGCTCTTGAACAGTCCGCGGACCGCACTCGTCACTGTCAGGCTGCCCGGTTTGCGCACGCCGCGAATCGTCATGCACGTATGCTCGGCCTCAACGACGACGATCACGCCTTTGGCGTCGAGTTCGGCGTTGACGAGGTCGGCCACCTGGTGCGTCATGCGTTCCTGAACTTGCGGACGTTTGGAGATCTCCTCTACGACCCGCGCAAGCTTGCTGAGTCCGACGACCTTGCCGCGCGGCAGATATCCGACGTGAGCGACCCCCATGAACGGCAGCAGGTGATGCTCACACATGCTGTTGAATCGGATGTCGCGCACCAGCACCAGTTCGTCATAAGTCTCTTCAAACACCCGTTGCAGATGTCGCGCCGGGTCGCTGTACAGACCGGAGAACAGTTCGGCATACATCCGCGCCACGCGAGCGGGCGTCTCCTGCAGACCGCCCCGGTCAGGATCCTCGCCGATCGCCGCGAGGATCTCCCGCACGGCCCGTTCAATCCGGGGTTGGTCCACCGGTCCGGAGACCGGAGACTCTGACGATGGTGAAGAGTCAGTACTCACTGAGGTGCGATGCGAAAGGAGCGGTGGTCGGAGTGGAGAACGCAGCGGTCGAAACTGATGGAGAAAGGGGGAAACTGCCCTCTGCAATATCGCTCCCTCAATGGTGTCCCTGGGCGGCCAGCCACCGCTCGGCATCGAGTGCCGCCATGCAACCGCTTCCGGCGGCGGTGATGGCCTGCCGATAATAATCGTCTGCGACGTCTCCGGCCGCAAACACGCCTTCCACGCTCGTGTTCGTGCGGAAAGGGACAGTCCAGCGAATGTACCCCTTGGCGTTCGTTTCCAACTGTCCGGCGAGGAAGTCCGTGTTGGGGGTGTGCCCGATCGCGGCGAAGTAGCCAGCGGCTTCGAGTTCCGTTGTTTGACTGGCGTCCTGCGTACTGCGAATGCGGACCGCTGTGACGCCGGCTTCGTCATTGCCCAGGACTTCGTCGATCGTGTGATTCCACTGGACGTCGATTTTGGGGTTGTTGAGCGCCCGGTCCGCCATGATTTTGCTGGCTCGGAACTCGTCGCGGCGGTGCACGATATACACCTTGCTGGCGAACTTGGAGAGATAGTCGCTCTCCTCCATTGCACTGTCGCCGCCGCCGACGACAACCAGTGGCTTATCGCGAAACCGCGGTAAGGCGCCGTCGCATACGGCGCAGGCGGAGACGCCCTTGTTTTTGTAGCGGTTCTCGGATTCCAGCCCCAGGTAGTTCGCCCGGGCGCCGGTCGCCACGATGACGGACTGCGCCTCCACGACCTCGCCGCCGGCCGTCGTCAGTCGAAACGGCCGGGATGAGAAATCGATGGAGACGATATCCTCGGACCGCACGCGTGTTTGAAAATTGACCGCCTGCTGGCGCATGAGTTCCATCAACTCGGGACCGCTCACACCGTGTCCGAGGTGCGGGGCCATGTATTTGCGTTTTTTGGCGTCAATTGAATTGTCGAGATACGCGCTGAGATC
>JAHBXU010000303.1 GCA_019636315.1 Planctomycetaceae bacterium
CCCTGCTTGGCCTGCTGTGCGGTGCGAGTCCTGCGGTCTCTGAAGACGCCACGTTGCGTGAGCGGATCGACCGGCAGATGGCCGCATCCGGCGATCAACCCGTCTGCAGCGATGCCGAGTTTCTGCGACGTGCCTCGCTGGATCTGATCGGCATGCCGCCGACGGTCGATGAGGTGCGTGAGTTTCTCGCGGACGGCGCCCCGGACAAGCGGGAGCGGTTGGTCGATCGGATGATCGCATCGCCGCAGTTCGCTCGACATCTGGCATCGACCCTCGATGTCATGCTGATGGAGCGGCGGGCAAACACGCACGTTCCTCAGGATGACTGGTACGGCTGGCTTGTCGATTGCGTTCGGAACGGCGAGCCATGGAACCTGATTGTGCGGGAGATTCTGACGGCCGATGGTGACAACCCCGCGGCACGAGGGCCGGCGCGTTTCTTTCTTGATCGGGAATCTGAGCCCAACCTGCTGACGCGGGATATCGGCCGCATCTTTTTCGGTCGGGACTTTCAGTGTGCGCAATGTCACGACCATCCGCTGATCGATGACTATCATCAGGCCGACTATCACGGGTTGATGGCGTTTCTTGCACCCGGCTATGCGGTTATCCGCAAGGAGACCGTCAAGGAGGGGGACAAGGAGACAACCAAAGAGGTCACGCTCTACGCGGAGAAAGCAGGCAGCGATCTGACGTTTGAGTCGGTCTTCATTCAGGGAACGCCGCACCGGACCGGCCCGCGGATTCCTGGGAAGGTCGAGATTGAAGAACCATTCTATTATCCGGGCGAAGAGTATGAGATCGCTCCGGCAGATGGCGTGAAATCGGTTCCTCGATTCAGCCGTCGAGCGCAGTTGGCGGCTCTGGCGACAGATGGCTCAGACCGCATGTTCAATGAGAACATGGCCAATCGGCTCTGGGCGCACATGCTGGGCCGCGGCCTGGTGCATCCGGTCGATTTGCACCACTACGACAACCCGCCGACGGACCCCGAACTCTTGAAACTGTTGGGCGAGCACCTCGCGACTACAGAGTTCAATCTGTCACGATTTCTCCGGGAGCTCGCATTAACGCGTGCTTATCAGCGGCCGTTCGATCTGACGGATGCGTTATTTTCCGGAAGTGAGAACCCGGCTGTCCGCGTCTCGGAATTGGAACAGGAACGCGCAGCGGTGGCTGCAAAGGGAGAGGCGTCCACGGCTGCGTTTGAAGAGGCGCTCGAAGCACGCGCGCAGGCCGAAGCCGCCATGTTGCCGGCCGCCGGTGAGCTCGACAAAGCACGGACCGCCTGTGCAGAGGCCCAGAAGAAACTTGACGAAGCCCAACGGGAACTGACGAAGATCCAAAGTGAGCTGGATCTCAAACAGGTCGGGCTCGCAGCCGTCGAACCCGCCGCCGCTGCCGCCCAGCAGGCGGCCGATGCGCTGAAAGACGATGCAGAAATCGCTGCGGCTGCTCAGAAGTTTGCCGAACGGTCACAGCAATTGAAGGACGCGATTGGGGCCCTCGTGGCATCCGTTGACGAAAAAACAGCGGCGCTGGCCGCGCCGGTTGAGGCTCTGACGACCGCAAGAAAGCAAGTCGACTCGACGTTGAGTGATGTCACACCGCTCCGGCAGGCCGTGCGACAGGCGGAAGCCGCTTTAATTGAAGCGCGCCAGCTACGACAGCAAGATGCCACCGCGCTGGCGGCGATCGACCAGCGCCTGACGACGGCTCGGGACCTTGCCGCAATTCCTGATCTGCAGGGCACGATCGAGCAAAACCGCATGCTTGTCGGCGTGCGCCGATCGGGGCGCGAATCCGCAGTGCAAGCACTCTCAGATTTTGCAGCCGTTGTTTCAGACCGGGAGTCTGCATTGGCTTCGGCTACTGAGACTTTGACGGGAGCTGGCAATGCGCTGGCGGCTGTTCAAGCGGAGTTGGAGAAGCGACAGATCCTTGCGTCGTCCGTGCAGGCGGCCGCCGAATCGGCGCGCAAAGCACGCGAACTGCTTCCGGACGATATCATCCTTGCGGACGCTGCTCAGAAACTGACCGAACGCGCCGAAGCACTCACCGGCGAGATGGGCGAATTGCGGACCGCGGCTGATCAGGCGTCTGCCGCGCGGGAAGCGGCCGATAATGCACGCGGTGCCGCCGAACAATTTCTGGCGGAAGCCCAGCAGGAGCAGACGCGTCTGGCCGAAGCCGTAGCGGCCGCGGACGCTTTGATCGTTCAGGCGGAAACCGAGGTCACCGCGAGCCAGGCAAAGTACGATCTTGCTGTCGCCCAGCTGACTGACAGGTGGACGGCGGACTTCTCCCTCGCATCGCTCAAGCCACTGACTCCGGAGCAACTCTGCTGGTCGATTTTCCGTGTGACGGGAGTGTATCAGCGCTATTGGGACGCTGAAGCGGCTGAACTCGCGAAGTCCAATCCGCTGACAGAAGAGCAACAGCAGGACGAGGCACAGGTTCAGGCGCGCGTGCAGGAAATCGAACAGCGAACGTATGACAAGCTCAAGGGCAACGTGGGGACGTTTGTCCGGTTTTATGGTGCGGCGGCTGGTCAGCCGCAAGGCGACTTCTTCGCGACCGCGGATCAGGCTTTGTTCGCTGCGAACGGCGACTCAATCAACAGTTGGGTGGCCCCTGCGGGTGGAAATGTGAGCGAGCAGATCATCAATGCGTTGGATTCAAAAGCCGGTGCGGAAGCATTGTACTTGACAGTGCTGAATCGCCTGCCCACCGAGCAGGAAGTCTCGGACGTGTCGGAATATCTGGCCGCTCGCCCAGACAACCGCGCGACAGCCGCGCAGGAACTGGTCTGGGGCTTACTGAATTCGATCGAGTTTCGTTTCAATCATTGAACCGCAGCGTCCGCCGGGGCAGAACTTCATACCAGAAGGAGAGTTCGCATGTCCGTCCGCTACGCATGTCAATCGTCCGATCACGGATTGGCCCGCCGCAGCTTTCTGGGATCAGTCGCGGCGGCAGGTGTCGGCGCAATAACCGGTGGTTTGGGCGCATTTACTCGGACGGCCGTTTCGGATCAACTTCAACGCGAGCAGAAGCGGGTGGTCATCTGGGATATGCACGGCGGACTCAGCCAGTTGGAAAGCTGGGACCCCAAGCCGGGCACCGATACCGGCGGGCCGTTCTTGTCCATCCCCACCTCCGTGCCCGGGATTCACATCTGCGAACTGTTGCCGCGGACGGCGCAGCAGATGCATCATCTCTGCCTGATTCGAGGTGTCAACACGGCAGAAGATGATCACGGCAAGGGGCGGTACAAGGTGCTCACGGGACGCGAGCAATCCCCGGCGGCCAACTTTCCGGAAATCAGCGCCGTCGCGGCCAAGTCGCTCACCCCGGAAGACTATTCGCTGCCCGGCCATATTCTGATTACGCCGGGCGGAGGCGGAGGCCGCAGTAATGATTCCGCGTATCTCGGACCGAAATACGCGAGTGTCCAGCTGGGGAACGGCAAGCCGCCCCAGAACACGGTGCTGCCGGATACCATTACAGTGGAGTCCGACGCGGCCCGACAGGAATACCGTCGTCGGCTCAACGAGCGGTTCCTCAGCCGTCGGCGGACGGCGACCACGGATGCCTACGGCTACTCCTACGAGCAGGCATTACAGCTCATGCAACAACGGGACGTGTTCGATGTCTCCCAGGAACCCGCACGGGATCACGAACGATACGGCAACCACGACATCGGTCGCCATGCCCTGTTGGCGCGACGGCTGCTGGAGCACGGCACGCCCGTCGTCAAACTGTCCCATTCCAACTACGACACACATCACGAGAACTTCGATTTCCATATCGAGCAACTCGGAGAACTCGATCGGGCGTTCGCCTGTTTTGTGGAAGACCTTGCCGATCGTGGGATGCTGGAAAGTACGCTCATCATCATGCTCTCCGAGTTTGGCCGCACGCCGCGCATCAATGCGCGGTATGGCCGGGACCACTGGTCAAAGGCCTGGTCGGTGATGATGGCCGGTTGTCGCGTGCCACGCGGCTTCGCCTATGGCAAGACGAACGACAACGGGACCGAGGTCATCGACGGCCAGTGCGATCACGCCAACCTGTTCCACACCTATTTGCAGGCGGTCGGCGTCGACTCGACGGCGTCGTTCAATATTGAAGGGCGAGACGTGCCGCTGGCAGATCCAGCGTCGCAGCCCATCCACGCGGTTCTCGCGTAATCGATCGATTGCCACGTTCCGAGCGGCGTGGCATGATGGACCGTGAAATACAGGCGCTCACCAGGTGCATCTTGAGGCGCCTGCGTACTGTGGTCGTGAGCGGGACATCTCGCTCAAACCGTTCACCAATTGACCCATCCCTTCGAAGCCACGGCGATCCGCATGACTTCCGACGCGGTGCTCGATCCAACCTTGGCGCATGTTGTCGCCGAATGGCCGCATGATCGACCGGTGAACGCCTGCCGCATCGATCCGCAGGGACGCTTCGTCTTCGGGGGGGCGGAGGATGCGCTCGTCACGCGTTACGCGATTGCCGACGGCGCACGATCCCTCCTGGCAGGAGGACATCAGACATGGGTCAAGACACTGGCGTTCACGTCGGACGGCGCGTATTGCGTCAGCGGAGGCTGTGACGGCAAGCTGACGTGGTGGGAGACCGATGCCGCCGAACCGGTCCAGGTGCGTTCGATTGTCGCCCACCAGGGATGGGTGCGTTCCATGGCGGCCGATCCTGGCGGCACGCTCATCGCCACCGGCGGTAACGACAATCTCGTCCGCCTTTGGAACGCCGCTGACGGTTCACTTCAGCAGGAGTTCGCGGGGCACTCCGGCCATGTCTACAGCGTCGCATTTCATCCCGAAGGGGGCGTGCTGCTTTCCGGCGATCTCCAGGGCGCCGTCAAGCAGTGGGACCTCGCCAGCGGGAAAGAAGTCCGTTGTTTCGACGCGGAGGTGCTGCATTCCTATAACAACGGCCAAGGCGTCCACTACGGCGGCGTGCGGGCGCTGGCGGTCAGTCCCGACGGCAAATGGCTGGCCGCCGGAGGTTTGCACGAAGCAACGAATCCACTGGCCGGCGTCAACAAGCCCCTGGTGCTGCTTTATGAGTGGGAAACCCAGGAGGTGCAGCAGAAGCACGTGACGGACGGCGTGGACCGGGGCGTCGTCTGGAGGCTGCAATGGCTGGCGGACGGATCGCTGATGGGCGTCAGTTCCGGCTCACGCGAGGGGGTGCTGCTCTTCTGGCGGCCCGATGCTCCGCAGGATTTCCATTGCTTCAAGCTGCCGAGCAACGCCCGCGACATGGATCTCCATCCAGACGGTCTGCACGTCGCGACGGCACATTACGACAAGCACGTGCGCCTGACGCGGCTTGCGGCCAAGGTGTGAGTGCTGCAAGCGCCTCCTCCTCCTCAACCTCGGCGATAGTGCTGCTCCGGCGCGCGGCCCCTGCAGGCGCAACAGCAGTGCGGCGTTGAAGCGGCCCGATTCCTCCTGACGAGGTTCACCGGGCAATCGCAGAGACACGGAGAGCAGGAAATGGTGTGGTCAATGGCCCTGCGAACTGGCGATGACAGGGTTGATGTCATCATTCGGCCGCCGGGTGGACCTGACGCTCGTGAGAGTCAAGTCTGCTCTGCGTCTCCGGGTCTCTGCGGTGATTTCACCGGCCTACGTACGTGCTCGTTCCCGTTTCCGATTGGAAGGGGAGGACTCGGGCACATCGTCGGTGTAGTACTTGTTGTGAGCCGCATCGCGCGGGTCGTCGCTCATACC
>JAHBXU010000304.1 GCA_019636315.1 Planctomycetaceae bacterium
ATCCCAGGGATGGCGAGCACATAGCCATTGTGAATGATCACTGTAGGGGCAGTCAACTTGGTCCCGTTTACAGGGATCATCGTCACTATAATCAAAAATATGAAAGCCGCAATCATAAATGCCGATGCGGCCGCCATCATCCATAAGTCCCTAGCTCTCATCGGATATTTCTCCCCGGCCGGGTACCATGCTTGCATCGCGGAGCCTGGTAGGTCAGGCACCCCGTGCCTGACTTCTCGGGCGGCGATTGATCGTCTGCGGTCATGCCGCAACATCGTCGCGGCAAGCTCCCTGGTAGCACGTTCTTTCGTCACAGTAGTGCGACGTATCTCCAGCGGCCGGTCGTTGGCGAATTCTAACAGCGGCGTCAGGCACAGGGGTGCCTGACCTACCTGACTGAAGTCGTTGTACGTGTAGACGATTTGGTTCTGGATGCTGGCCGTGTCGTCGGGGTTGTCGGTCTGGTTGCCGTGGCTCGTGATTTTCGCCACACGGCCGAGCGCATCGTACTTGGTGGTAATCGAGCGGATGGCGCCGTCGGTCGCGCCGCCGAGGTTGGTGACCTTCTGCGACTGTGGCCGGCGCAAATTGTCGTAACTGAACGCGATGACCGTGCCCCGCTGGTCGGTGCGGGTGGCGACGCTGCCGTCGATGTGGTAGGCGACTTTCACCTGGTCGCTCTCGGAGTAAGCGTTCACAGGTTGGGGGCTGACTCATTTTTCGGTGGGAAACGCCTCGATGTCGGCAGAACGCAATCCGAAAAATGTGCCTGTCCCCTTCAATCGCGACATCATTCCACCCTGATCCGTGAACCGTTACCTCCCCGAAGAGGTGGTGTCCGAAGGACTTCCTTCCCTAGCCTAGCGCCTTCTTGTATGACGGCGTCAGATACGATGGCGTTGTTGCCCAGCACTAACTCATCCAGTTTTGGAATCTGAGAGAGTACGCGCGCTGACGCGTCTGTAAGCACGACTTCCTCACCATAGAGTTCCAGTCGCTCCAGCGAAGCGTGTCCAGCAAGATGATTAAGACCTTTGTCTGTCACACGACAGCCAGATAGTATAATCCACCTAAGGCGTGGAAGACTTCGGGCGAGTTCCAAGAGCCTGTCTCCATCCCCGCCAGAAACGCAAACTGTAAACTGCTCCATTTTCAAGTTGTGCACCAATGGATAAAACGCCTCTATAGGAGCGGAACAGTCATCCCATGAACTGACACCTACAATCGTGTTGGTTCTTGCCACCGCGGCGATTGCATTCTGATCTACAATTCCTAATCCGACCCAAGCAGGCTCTCCAATAACCGCCCAGCCCATCCAATCGTCAAAAGCGACGAGTCTCCACAGTGGGATGCCGGTTAAAGCAGCCTGAGCCTGATAACTATACTCGATATGTCCACCTGAGGTTTCCAATGTGGCGAGGGAAGAGTGCTTTCTGCTTAGATAAATAACTGGAATCGACAGAAGCGCCGCCATACTGCATAGGACACTGATATACAAGAACCAACGAAATGATCGTGTTGACATCACCATACCTAACCTATAGACAATTGCGTGCCAGCCCCACGAGTCCGATGCCAAATTGTAGTTGCTCACGGCGAGATGACATAACATCCTGTGGCGGATTACCGCAGCTACACTGTGTTGTGATGGAGAAGGAAGTTCTAAAGCCTGGTGGGTCAGGCACTCCGTGCCTGACTTTCGGGGCGGCGATTGATCGTCTGCAGTCATGCCGCACTATCGTCGCGGAAAGCTCGTTGGTAGTACGTTGTTTTTCACGGCGATGACGTATCTTCCGTGGCCAATCGTTGGCGACCCCAACGTCGGTGTCAGGCACAGGGGTGCCTGACCTACTTCACTTCTTCAACTGCGTGCGAACGTCCTGAAGCTTGCCGATGGGATGCGCCGGCGCGAGGTCGTCAAGCTTGTCGGCGATGGCGGGGATGTTGAGCGACATCAGCGACGTCTCCCGTTGCTGGCCGTCGATGACAGTGGGCCAAGCCAGCGGATCGCACAGGGAGGGAGCACGCCGCTCCGTCACCACCATGAAGAAGTACGTCCCGCCAGGCACAAACGCTCGTCGCCAGTTCGGCATGCCCCAAAGTAGCCGCTCATGACACACGAATCCAGCCATGTTTCACGAAGGATTCCGGATCTGTTCCAACGGTGCGGCCGGCAGAGCCGGCCCAACGCCGCTCGCCACTGTGCTCGTTATGTGGGTCTGCTGTCGTCGTGTTGTCCGTCCCTCAACATCGCGGCCGGAAAGTCGAGATGAGCGAACCGACAGACGTGTATGATTGTCCGAGATTACTGATTGGGATTACGAATCATGCCGAACCAGCCACGCAAGCATCATTACGTGCCGCAGTTCTACCTTGCTGGCTTTACCGACAACGGAACGGTCGAGGGCAGCCTCAGTGTGCTGGACACAAATCGGCTGAAGGTCTGGAAGGGTAAGCCCAAGGATGTCGCCCATCAGCGGGATTTTCACCAGATCGACGGTGGTCCCAATGGCGATCCGATGGTCATCGAGAAGCTGTTTGGCCAGTTTGAGGGCAAATGGAGCAGCGTTCTGAGGGGCGTCATTGAGCAGCAACAACTTCCCGATGACGACCGCTTCGGTGACTTGATGATGTTCGTGGCATTCATGGCCGTGCGAGTGCCAAGAATCCGTAACACAATCACATCATTTCTCGATGAGGTTCGTCAGAAGGAGGAGTTTGCTCGGAATTGGCTCCAACAACAGGGCGAGCAAGTGGAATCTGCTTTCAAGAAAGAAGCCGATGAATTTGACCAAACGTGGCACGTTCGGCAAATGGTCCAAATGGCAGTCACGCTCGCTCCGATTCTGAGCCTGCGGACATGGCAACTATGGATCGTCAATTCGGCAGCACCAGACCTTTTCTGTTCGGACAGCCCGGTCGCACTAACTTGGGCGACCGCCGTCACTGGTCCATACCCTCCTGGCTTTGAGCTGAAAAACACCGTGGTGTCGGTGCCGCTTCACAAGCGTCTGGCGATGGTAGGTATGTTCGACATAGACGTCCGACGACGCACTATTGGCGTGTCCGAGGTCGCTCAATTGAATTCTGCAACAGGAATGCATGCGGGGCAGCTTTACTCCGCCACCCCCGACTTTGTTTGGTTCATGAAGGATGGCACCATCGGCGGTCCAGGCGAACTCTTGGACGCATTGAAGGTCAGCGGCTCATGAGCCGCACTGGCACGATGTATGAGTTGGCCCTCGAACGTCCGAGCGAGATCACTCAATACTCGACTGTGTCGCCCTGCTTGATCCGTCGCTCCGTACGAGAGCGTCGATTTCCTGTCACAGGGGCCGGGCGACGAGCAGCTCCTGCCTTGCCAATTACCTACGTCGAAGGTATGAGGGGCGGATCGTGACACGGAGGCAAAATCTTCTTCGCTCGGCAGCCAAGTAGGGTGCATGGAGCAACGCGGAATGCACCGGGACGGGGGTTACAATTGTGATGCGGTGCATTCCGCGTTGCTATATGCACCCTACGATTGTGCGTCTGATGCCTGGTGCCACGGGCGGCTTGTCCACCCGTGCGAACGCGGGAAGGATGACAGACACCACCGGGTGTCCCGACTTCGACCTGTTCGAGGCTGAGGAGCGGACCCTACCTGCGCGTCGGGTCGATCATGCGGATGTTCCCGTCCTCGAGCAGGGCCGTGACGGGAGTGCCGCGGCCGGATTGGAGGCATTCGTAGTTTCTGGCGGCGACGACTGACGCCGCTTCGATGACCTGCACGATGTCGCGCTGGCTCGCGGCGGTGGGGTAGGTTTCATCGAGCTCTTCGAGCGGCTCGCCCAGGATGCGGCGGCGGATGATGACCAGCAGACCGGCGGCGATCGACGCCTTGCCATAGCCGAAGATCTCCAGATGGCCGCCGTGGTGATGGATGCGCCCGCCGAAGGTTGGGTTGCGCGTCCGCGACCCGTCGCCGATGATCGTCTCGCGATACCCGCGGTCCTGCTGGTCGACCATGCCGCGGCCGTAGATGCCGTACAGCTCAATTTCCTGATTGACGGCCCCTTCGAACTCGGCCGGGTTGATCCAGTGATTGTTGTAGTCGCCGCGCATGCCGTTGTTGTAGGTGACGGCGACGTCGATGCTGTCCCAGGTCTTGATCGGGCCCCGACGTTTGAAAGTCCCGGGGTCGACGCCGCGACGGCGGGCAATTTCCCGGTGATGCTCATCCCAGTGCAGCAGCAGGTTCTTCTGACCGGTCGCAAAAACGGCAACCGGCTTGACCTTCAGATAGTGATGCACGACGTCGAGCCAGTGACAGCCGACGTAGGCGAAGGGATTCGACTGCTCGGCCCAGGCGAAGATCTCCGTGCTGACTTCGAGCGGCTCCTCCAACACGCATCGCACACGGTTCAGCGGTCCATATTTCTGCGGGGCCTTCTGCATCATTTCGCGAATGAACGGGTCGTAGCGCTTGTGCATATCGACCGCGACAACGCGATCCATCTCCCGTGCTTTATTGATAATGTCGTCACACTCGGAGGTCGTGAGGCAGAGCGGCTTCTCGGTGATGACGTCGGCGCCCGCGTCCAGCGCATCCAGAATCGGTTCTGCGTGGACATGATCGGGAGTCGCGACGAACAGCACGTCCGGCCGATGACGGGCCAGCATGTCCTTCCAGACGTGCTCCCCGTAACAGGCTTCGATTGTTCGATCGGGGAAATCGGCGGCGAACCACTCGGTGATGCGCCCTGCCGTGCCGCTCTTCTCGCTTCGTGTCCCCACCGCGCAGACGTCGATGTCGACATCCGCCACAGCGCCCGCCAGGTGACTCATGCCGATGCTCGTCAGCGAACCGGCGATGCCGCCCCGCATGAAATCCTTGAACGTCTGGCCGATGATGTCGTCAAAGAACATGCCGCCGCCGACAATGGCGACCTTGAGACGCGGGGGTGAGGATGTCATCGAACGGTAATTGCGAGGCGGTTGGGTGAAGAAACGGATGATTGAACTGCGCAGCCGGGAGTCCGGTCACCGGTCGTAAGCGTCGACGCTCGTCGACCATTCGTCAAGCATGCGGACGATGGACAGTGCAACCATCAGTCCGCGGCTCCGTTCGGGATCGCCAGCCAATGTGGCTCCTTCGTCAGCCTCATCATTCCGCACAAAGCCAAAAGACGTTACGAGCCGTCGTCAGCTGCGATTGGCGTGACTGTCCTCCTTGGCGACGTCGTCGGATCTCGGCCGATACAGAGAGTCGGGAAGGCCGTGCCGATCGCCGGGCCACGTTGACGCGAGATTGAATGTAGGCGCGTGAGGCAATTGTGGTATCATGTGCCGGACGTATCGACCTGATGGGAGATCGCTGATGCTGCGTGTCCTAGGATCGACGAAGCGCCTGTGTACAGGGCTGCGACGACGTGAGTTCCTGCATGCCAGTGGGCTGGGAGCCGCGGCTGCCATGTCTGGTGCGGCGGTGCGCGCTTCGCAGGATTCGTCGGTCCTCCCGAGCTTTGGGCGGGCCAAGCGGTGCATCATCCTGTTTCTCTACGGTTCACCCAGCCAGCTCGAAACGTTCGACATGAAGCCGGAGGCGCCGGTCGAGATCCGCGGGACAATGCAGCCGATCGCCTCGTCGCTGCCGGGACTGGATGTGTGCGAGCATCTGCCGCTCATGTCCCGCATTATGGACCGCACGACGGTGGTCCGGTCGGTCACGCATCCGTATCCACTGCACGGCGTCGCCTACGC
>JAHBXU010000305.1 GCA_019636315.1 Planctomycetaceae bacterium
CTGCGCCGCCCCCGTGACGAAGACCGTCCACTGCGGCCCGCGGCCACGCTCCAGGATCCTGCGTCGGGCCGCGTGCTCGAAATCGTCACCACTGAACCGGGCGTCCAGCTCTACACCGGTAATTTCCTCTTCGGACAGGCCGGGAAGGACGGAAAGACGTATCCGCATCGCAGTGCGCTTTGTCTGGAAACGCAGCACTTCCCCGATGCCGTGCATCACGACAGCTTTCCCAGCGTGATCCTCAAGCCGGGCGACGAGTTCGAATCGACGACGGTGTACCGGTTCTCGACCGAATAACGCCTGCAACAAAGCAACAACGTCCACAAGTTGAAACTTGTGGACGTTGTCGTATCGGGAGAATGGCAGTTCAACTGCGAGGCTATTCGCGCTCGAAGGCGGTTGCCGCTTTCTTGGCGGATTCCTTGAGATCGGCATACGCTTTCGCGATGCCTTCGGCCAGTTCCTTCCAGGCGTCGCCGCTGGAAC
This sequence comes from Planctomycetaceae bacterium, assembly GCA_019636315.1. Classification (GTDB taxonomy): domain Bacteria; phylum Planctomycetota; class Planctomycetia; order Planctomycetales; family Planctomycetaceae; genus JAHBXU01. The sequence continues at coordinate 487 of JAHBXU010000305.1, forward strand.
TCTTGAGTTCTTCGAGCTGCTGCGCGAATTCCTGACGCTGCTGCTCGAACTGGTGTCGACTTTCCTCCCAGCGAACCTTGGCGTCGGATTTGAGGCTCTCTGCCTGAGTGTCGAGTTTGGCCATTGCCGCGTCCAGTTTGGCCAGTCCATCCTCTGCTTTGTCAACCAGGTGTTGTCTGGTTTCGGCGGACCAGTCGGCGACGGCATCCGCGGTTTCGTCCAACTCGCGTCGGACGCGCTGAGCCGCGCTCTCCGTCTCAACCTTGGTGGGCTCCGTTGGCGTCGCTTCCGGCGATGTCGGCTCGGCGGGCGTCGTGACGGGCTCAATTGGCTTGTTGACGGTGATTGTTTCGGACGGCGCGGTGTTGTCGGCCGTCTGTGTCGCAGAATCCGCGCAGCCCAGCGCACACAACGACAGACTCGCGAACACAATGCGGAACCGTTTCATTCTCTCTTCTCCTCGGGCAAGTTCTTACCGAAGTGCACCGATCTTCGACACGCTCCGGTAACGATCCGTGATATCCGAGTGAACCACCGGCTTCCACTCCCTGGGGGCCGACAGCACTCATGACGAACTCTTTCCAACATAGCAGAACGCGTTTGCGAATGAACAGGTGATCGTTCCGTCATCTCTGCGAGAATCGTTCCCGTTCGACAGAGCCGCCGCCGTCCGTTGAACACGGCTCCTGCCTTTTTGACACGGCGGGGAGCAAAACAGCGGCGGCATTGAGTTTTCCGGGGCATGACCGGATCATGGGGGTTACGTCGCGAGTTCCTTCATCGCCTTTATTCCGGGCATTTCATGTCGAAGATCAAATACGCACAAATTGGCGTTGGCCATCCGCATGCCAGCAAGATGCGGGTCTATCGAGAATCCGCCGACTACGAGGTGGTCGGCGTGGCCGAGCCGGACGCGGCGTTGCGGGCCCGCGCCGAACAGGATGCGACGTATCGCGGACTCGAATGGTTTGCCGTCGATGAGTTGCTGGCGATCCCCGGCCTGCAGGTGGTCGGCGTCGAAACCGATCCAGCTGACACGCTCGACACGGCCCAAAAGTCCGTCGCCGCCGGCAAACATGTTCACGTCGATAAACCGGCGGGAACCTCACTGCCACAATGGAAACGCATTCTGGAGGACGCGGCGCGGCAGCATCTCGCCGTGCAGATGGGTTTCATGTATCGCTATAACCCGGCCATCGTGCTGATGCGCGACTGTCTCAGGAAAGGCTGGCTGGGCGAGCCGTTTGAATTGCATGCCGTGATGAGTAAGCGCATTCCTGACGCGGCCCGCGGTGAGGACATTCATCGTATCGGCGGGACGATGCTCGATCTGGGCAGTCACCTCATCGATCTTGTCGTCGGCGTGTTCGGCGAACCGGAAAAGGTGCATCCTTTCCCCCGGCATTCGTCAGCCGTTGATGATGGCTTGATGGACAACATGCTGGCGGTCCTGGAGTATCCCCGCGCCACGGCGACCGTACGGACGAGTATCGTCGAGGTTGAGGGGGGCGCACGGCGGCATCTGGCGCTGTGCGGCACCGAAGGGACGTTTCACATTCAGCCGCTGGACGACCCGAAAGCCCAGATCGCGTTCTCTCAACAGCGCGGGCGGTTCAAGCAAGGCTATCAGGACGTGACGTTCCTCAAGTACACGCGGTACGTGGCCGATGCAGCGGATCTGGCGAAGATTGTGCGGCATGAGAAGGACGCCGACTTCTCCTACGAGCACGACCTGGCCGTCCAGCGAACCGTGCTCCTTGCCAGCGGGCTTCCGATCGATGCCTAGTTCCGTCGGTTGGGCTTTGGCTGTGACTTCGGTATCGATTGCCGGCTTGCGGATGAGGTGCTGGGCACAGCCGATCCTGCTCTTTGCGCTCAGTGCTGCATGCACGGTCGGTGCCGAAACAACGCCTTCACGGCCGAATGTGCTGATCATCATGACCGATCAGCATCGCTGGGACGCGCTCGGGGCGAATGGGAATCGCATCATTCAAACGCCGCATCTCGACCGGTTGGCGGCGGAGGGGGCCAACTTCACGCATTGCTTTGTACAGGCGCCCGTCTGTGTGCCGTCGCGAGTCAGCTTTTTCACGGGACGCTATCCGCATTCGCACAAGAATCGTGTGAACTATACGCCCCTTGATCGCCGCGAAGTGTTGATGCAGGCGCGGTTGCGGGACGCCGGGTATACGACCGCGGCAATCGGCAAGCTGCACTACTTCCCGCCCGACGAACAGGAAGCCCGTCGGACTGGCTTTGACATCGTCGAACTTCACGACGCCGTGGCGTCGCTCGACCGCTTCTCGACATATGTCGCCTGGAGAAAGCAGCACGACCCGCGAGCGGACGTTGGCTATCGAGAACTGGCCCGGGATGTTCCCCCGGACAAGAACCCGTTCCGTCAGGCGATCGACGAGCGATACACAGAAACGGCCTGGGTTGGAGAGAGAACGCGGCACCATATTCGGGAACTCGCGGCGCTGGAGAAGCCGTTCTTCCTCTTCTCGTCGTTCTGGAAGCCGCACGCTCCCTTTGAAGTGCCGCAACCGTTCGATGCGATCTATGACGATGTTGCGATTCTCTTGCCGCAACCGATGTCACTGGCCGAGGTCACGCGTCTCCCTCCACCATTGCGGTTGCTCATTCTGCGAGGCAATCCGGTCTACGACACCGATCGTGACCGTCTGCAGTGGATGTATCGCAGTTACTACGGGGCCATCACTCATGTCGACCGTGAAGTGGGCCGCGTCCTGGAGGAACTCGACCGTGCGGGCATCGCAGACAACACCATCGTCGTGTTCACATCGGATCACGGGGATCAGCTTCTGGAGCATGGGTTGCTGGGGAAAAACTGCTTCTTTGAAGCGTCCGTCCGCGTGCCGTTCATCATTCGTTATCCCCCGCAGATCAAACCGGCGCAGTATGACGAGTTGGTCGAATCCATCGACCTGCTGTCGACGCTGTTTGAACTCGCGGGTCTGCCGGAGCCGTACGAAAACCAGGGGCGGAGTCTTGTTCCACTGATCGCCGACGCGGGTCGAGCATACGAGCCGCGCGAGGCGGTCTTCAGTGAGAACGTCATCCCGGAGGTGATCACGACCGGGAGTCTCGATTTCGAGTTCGAGAAGGGCCGCGGCATCAAGGGCGTCCGGCATCCCGACGCCAAGATGGTTCGCACACGCGACTGGAAGTACGTCTACTACCCCGACGGCTATGCGGAGCTTTATGACCTCAATGCCGATCCGCAGGAGATGCACAATCTGGCCGGCGAACCCGCGCACACCGATGTTGAGACGTCAATGAAAGACCGCCTGCTCCACTGGCTCACGACGGCCGACGAAGCCGATCAGATCGCACCGCGCTGGTTGCGCGCGGAGTAACGGCGACTTGTCCGTGCCGGAAGCAGCCGACCTCATGATCATTCACCATGCCGACTGCCTGCATGAAGGCGTAGCAGATCGTGGAGCCGACGAAGCGGAAGCCGCGTTTTTTGAGGTCCTTGCTCATGGCGCGGGAGACGGGCGTTTCGGCGGGGACGTCGCGAATTGACGTCCAGTGATTCTGGATGGGGTGACCGTCGACGAACCCCCAGATGTAATCGGCGAATGAGCCGCACTCCTGCTGGACTCGCAGGAACGCCTTTGCATTGTCGACGGTTGATTCGACCTTGAGTCGGTTGCGGACGATGTCGGGGTTCTGCAGCAGCTTCTCACACTTCGCGGCTGAGAAGCGGGCGACTTTGTGAGGATCGAACTGGGCGAACGCATGGCGGTACCCTTCCCTCTTCTTGAGAATCGTCGTCCAGCTCAGGCCGGCCTGTGCGCCCTCGAGCGTGAGCATCTCGAACAAATGCCCATCGTCCCGCGACGGCACGCCCCATTCGACATCGTGATACTCAACATGCAGCGGATGGCTGTCCGCCCAGGCGCAGCGTTTCATGAGATTCTGTATCTGTGACATGGGGTGGATTGACGTTGCGGCCGTAAATCGCAGCAATCACTCCCAAGCCGACGGCTTTGCCGTCGGTCCGTCGTGATGGAGTGCCAATCGATTTTGGTGTTCATGAGAACCGAAGTGTCGTTGTCCGACGGCGGAGCCGTCGGCTTGGGAATTGCGACAAACTGTAGGGGGCTGGCTATTGATGTGTGGTGCGTTCGTAGTCCATGTTCGACGCGGAATCACTCTCGAAGCTCGGCTCCACATTGAATGCACGACCGCGATCGGTGACCACGCACCCGATGTTTCTTGACGACATTGGCGGACTACTCGGTGGAGAAAGAGTACCCTTCATATACTCCATCCCATAACTCATCACCATATGTGTGGATCTCCAGAAATTTTGGCTTCCACTCATGACAGAAGAGGACCGCTCCTAAACCGTTGATGACGTTCGACAAGGAGACAACTGCATTCAAACATAACGCCTGATCCCACGGCCCAGCCTCGGTCTGCTCATGCAAGAAGTTTGTGTATGAACCAACTCCCGTGTATTCGCGACTTTGAACCCGAAGGCTCATCAGATGCGGTTTGATCAACGGGTTCTCGTCAGCGATCAGAGCCAGGATGTCGCGTTCAAGTTCGTTTGGCTCAAGCTGTCGAGGGCGCATGATCCAACATCTCCTCATCGATGCCCTACAACACGGGGCTCATCAGCCGCAGGATGTTTTCCAGCAGTCTCTCATGGAACGTACGATTCTGCCACACAGCCGGGTCGAGGAGGTCGCTGTCGTGCATGTACGACTGCTGCAGCGCGTGCAGGTGTGCGCCGAATGTCTCGCCGTAGATGAACAGGGAGACTTCATAGTTGAGCCACAGGCTGCGCATGTCGAGGTTGGCGGTGCCGAACATCGACAGGCAGCGATCGGCCGTAATGGACTTGGTGTGCAGCAGCCCGTTGCGGTAGAGATGAATCTGCACACCGGCATCCATCAGGTCGTCGTAGTATGAGCGGCTGGCGTAGCGGGTCAGCAGCGAGTCGACTTTCTCCGGCACGATGAGATGCACCGTCACTCCCCGTGCGGCGGCTCCGCGGATGGCCCGCAGTAATGACTCATCGGGCACAAAGTACGGCGTCGTCAGCACCAGGTCCTCGTGAGCCGCATTGACCAGCGCCAGCAGCATCTGGAGTAATCCGTCATCGGTTTCGACCGGACCGGACGGGACGACCTGTCCGTCCTCAGTCCCCTGCGGTTGGACAAAGGTGAGTCCAGCGCACTTCACGATTTCCTCCAGCGACTCACGGGTTTCG
>JAHBXU010000306.1 GCA_019636315.1 Planctomycetaceae bacterium
ACGTTGCCGGATGGCCGTAGCGGCTGGGTGGCGGCTGAGAGACTGCCGGCTGTCACAGCTCAATTCGCGGAAGTGGCGTGCAATCCGCCGTTGCGTGTGCCCGAAGGAGTGCGAACGGATTGGAGTGCTGCGGAGGCCCGCGTGTCGGCGATCCGCGGATTGATGGAAGTTGCCGGCCCGCTCACGGCATCCGAGGTCGCCGCGCGATTGGCGATCTCGGTCCCGCAGGCGGATGCCGCCCTCGAGGCGCTCGAAGGCGAGGGGGTCGTACTGCGGGGGCACTTTCGAGTCGAGAGTCGACAGTCGACAGTCGAAAGCGAACGACTGGCCCCCCCTTCAGCGGACTCCCAGCCGTCCACTCTTCCATCTCAACCTGCCATCGAATGGTGTCATCGGCGGCTGCTCGCGCGGATTCATCGATTGACAGTTGCCGGGTTGCGGCGTGAGATCGAACCGGTCGACGTGGCGACGTTCGTGCGGTTCTTGACGCGGCATCAAGGGGTGCTTCCGGAGAGCCGCAAGCAGGGAGCGAACGGGCTGTATGAAGTCATTGGCCAGTTGCAGGGGCTCGACGTGCCGGCAGTGGCCTGGGAACGGGACGTACTGCGGTGCCGCGTTGAAGGATATCGAGAGGCGTGGCTCGATGAACTGTGCCTGACGGGAGAGGTCGGCTGGGGGCGGCTCTATCCGACCGTCCGCGATGCCGAGAAGGCGCGGCCCATGACGTCGATCAACAGGCTCGCACCCGTGTCGCTGTTCTTGAGAGATGATCTGAGCTGGTTGCTGCAATCAGCCGCCGACGTCGACGAGGAGTCGTTGAGCAGCCCGGCGCAGCAGGTGCTCATGCTGCTGCGGGAACGCGGTGCGATGTTCGCATCCGATCTGATGGGCGAGTCGAGGCTGCTTCCGGCACAACTTGATGACGTTTTGGGGGAATTGGTCGCCCGTGGATATGCAACGTCCGACGGGTTCGCGGGTCTGAGGAAGATCACGCGTGCTGAAGGAGACGCGTCTGGCCGTGCGGCGTCGCGGCGTGCGGCGCGAACCGTGACTCGACGGCGCTCTGCCAGCGGCACGGGGCGGTGGTCCGTCTGGCGGACCGCAAGTGGAAATGACGAAAGCGATGCCGTCGCCCAAAGGGAACAGCGGCGCGAGATGGTCGAGCAGTGGGCGTGGCAACTGCTGCGTCGGTGGGGCGTGGTGTTCCGCGATCTGCTGCAACGGGAGAGTGGGGCCCCGACCTGGTGGGAGCTGACGCAAGTCTTCCGGCGGCTCGAGGCCCGCGGAGAATTGCGCGGCGGGCGGTTCGTCACCGGCGTCGCGGGCGAACAGTTTGCATTGGGCGATACGGTTCGCGAATTGCGGCGGCTGCGCGACACGACGGCCGCTTCCCCCGGAGAGCACGGTTCCCAAGACGCGAATGACGAATTCCTCCTGATCTCGGCTGTCGACCCGCTGAATCTGACCGGCGTCTTGACGGCCCAGGCGCGCGTCCCCAGCCGACCGAGCAATTCAATCGTCCTATGGTACGGTCAACCAGTTGCCGCCATTGAATCGGGCGAACTCACGATCTTTGAGGAATGCCCGGCCGACTGGCGTGCCGAAATCGCTCGGCGATGCGAACACGCTGACCGGCGCATCACTGCTCTGCTCGCGTCCGACGACCGGAATCGGCCCGAACTGACGGGCGACGAGTTAGAGGACCGTCATGCAGGTCGATTGGAACGCCGTCGCCGATCGACTGAGCCATCACAGCGTTCGGGCATCCCGCGACCGCGAATCTCGTAGGGACGGAGTCGCCAGGCAAAACGCCCACGGGTGGCCACCCGTGGGCGTTTTGCATCGATTGCGATGATCCGGTCGACGTCAGAACTCGCCGATGACGTTGCCGTCTTTGCGTTGGCCGAGATTCTGCCACGTCGAGAGGTCGATATTCTCGCTGATGGAGCGGGCCGATCCATCCATCAGTAGTGTGTGGACGATGCCCGTATGATAGCTGCGCGAGGGCGCCACGACGCGGGTCACGCTATCGTGGCCCGACTTGCCGAGGTTGTATTCTCGCGTTCCCGAAATCGACGCTTGTTCAACGCCGTTCACCAGGATCTTCGCGTTCGGTGGGAAGACGGTCGTAAAGCCGGTATGAATGGTGTTGCCAGAGACCCATTCCGTATGTCCGTTCGCGTCGCTCCAGCCGGCCGTGTCCGGCCCGCTGGGGAGATCGAGGCCCGTTTCGGGAACAAGATCCGGACGATCGTGAAATCGCGGAGTTTTGCATTTCACTTCCGCCATGCCGATCGTGTTGCTCATCCCGTCGGGAAAGTCGCGATCGCGCGTCACACTGTTGTAGAGGAATGCGGCTCCGCCATCCCCATTGATCTTCCCGTCCGGGTAGGCTCCCCCGGTGATCTTCGCCACTTCGTAGATGCCGCGCCCGACGGCATAACTGAGGGGATAGTGCACCGTCACTCCGGCGTCGACGCGAGCGCTATCCTTGGGGTCGCTCGGGCAGAGCAGCACAGGGATGCGCATGATCTTGACGTTGTTGACGGCGTTCGCTCCCTGTCCATATCCGACATTGAAGTCAATGAGATTGTAGACGTTGCCCTGTTCCAGGAACGGCAGAATGAATGCCTGTGCGGACCATTCCTGATTGCTTCCGCCGGCTGACGAATTCTTGACTCCGTTGGGGGGAAAGCTGGAGTGCGTGTCCAGGTAATTGTGCATGGCCAACCCCAGTTGTTTGAGGTTGTTCCGGCATTGGGTGCGGCGGGCGGCTTCGCGGGCCTGTTGGACCGCCGGAAGCAGGAGTGCGATCAGGATGGCGATAATCGCAATCACGACGAGGAGTTCAATGAGTGTAAATGCGTGTCTACGGCGATGCATCACTGGCATGGGAACCTTTCCGGGGACTTACGACGATGACTTTGGTGTGCTCATTCAAAGCAGGTGAGCGCTCGTTGCCGTCAAGTCTGGCTGGCTGTTCCCGCAGACTGAAGTTCCGCGAAGACACGTGCATCCACGCCGTTTGGCTGGCTGACTCAGGCAGAAGGCCCAGTGGAGTTGACACTGAGTCTCAGTTGCAGAGATACTAGTGCCTCTGCGTCCGACACGCAAGGTAACTCAACCCAGGAATTCGGACTTCGCCCATGGAGACGTCCCAACCACTCGATGGGGAACATCTGACGCCCTCACAGGCCCCTTCGCAGGTCACCCCCGACAAACGATTGCGACGGATTCTCTCGACCGACCTGTTTGCTGAGGCGCAGGAGGTCCAGATTGAGCACGCAGGGGAAACCTATCGGCTCCGCAAGACCCGCGCCGGCAAGCTCATCCTCACGAAATAGGCTCTGCTTGACGACGGTCGGTCACCCGCCGGACGACGCAATCGGGGGCGAACGGGCCCAGGGCGGTGCTTCCTGCTCAGAAATCGCACAAACCTATCGCAGTTGCTTCGCAGCCCATACGGCAAGTGCTTCCCGATCGATCTTCACATTGTGACGCGTATCGACCGGCAAAGAGGGGTGAAACAGCACCCGGTCGATCATCGCGGTTAAGGGATTGGCTCGCCCGAGTGTCAGCAGTTCCTGTCGCAACTGCTCTTCGTCCGCGGGCGATTTCGGCGCGGCATCCGCTTCTGCTTCGACCACGATCAGAGGGGTCTGAGGTGGCTTCGTCCCCAGCCCGACGAGCGCCGAGCGATAGATGCGCGGATGATCGTTGAAGATCGCCTCACAGCACACGGAAAACATGCGACCATTGAGCGTCTCGACGACATGAGCTTTCCGTCCGCAGAACCAGAGCCGCCCTTCGCCATCGAGGTAGCCGACGTCTCCCATGCGATGCCAGACGGTGGGCCGAGCATCGAAGGCATCGGCATTCATATTTGACGACGCGGCTTCGTCGTCAAGAATCTTTGCCAGACCTGTGGCCTCCGGTCGACGATCATACTCGCGAGTGGCCGCGCGACTGCGCACCACGATCTCACCGATCTCTGGCGAGGGGAGTTCCGCGACGTCATCCCGTTTGGGGATCGGACCATCCGTCATCGGGATGATTCGCACGTCGACTCCTGGAAATGGCCGCCCGACGCAGGTTCCGGCGCCTTGACGCGTCCGCTCGGCTGTCTCCTGGAGAACCTCTGACGATCCGATCGAGGCCACTGGCAGGCATTCGGTCGCGCCATAGGGCGTATGTAACTGGGCCCCTGCTCCGGTCAGAGCTTTTCCGACTCGATGGAGCACATGCGAGGGGACCGGACCACCGGCGGAGAGCGCGCGTTTCAAGCTGGGAAGGGTGATGCCGTTCGCTTCGCAATGCCGCCCGACCCGGTTCCAGAATGCGGGAGAGCCGAACGCCTGGGTCGGACTCCAGTCGTGAACGTGCTGCAGGATGTGCTCGGGATTCACGGCGGCGGGTCGTGTCGGGTCCATGTCGGGGATGACCGTCGTCACGCCCATGGCGGCATTGAAAAGTCCGAACAACGGAAAGCCGGGCAGATCGATTTCGCCGGCCTCGATGCCATAGAAATCGCGGATCATGTCGACTTGGGCGTCGAACATTCCATGCTCGTAGAGGACGCCCTTGGGAGGGCCGGTGCTTCCGCTGGTGTAAATCACCGCCGCTGGATCGGTTGATTTTGTGGGATTCAGCGGGAATCGAGTTCGGGTTTTGAGCAGTTGACGATAGGTCCGCCCTCCCCAGAACCAGCGTCGCCCAACCGTGACCAGGTGACGCGCGCCGGGGAATAATGGCCGCTTCAGCAGGCGGACGACATGCACCAGAGGAACGGCGACGAATCCATCCGGTTGCACTTCTTCCAGGCAGTTAAAGATGTTGGTCTTTCCCATTCCCGGATCGATGAGAACGATGACCGCACCGGCTTTGAACAGGGCGAACGTCAGTGCCACAAACTCGCGGCTGAATGGCACGAACAGAACCAGCCGCGCGCCGGGGCGGATGCCCATATCGGTCAGTCCGGCAGCGAGACGATCACTGATTTCATCGAGTTCGCGAAACGTCCAGACGTCGTACCGATAGCTGCCGTCGCGATTTCTGGTGCGGGGAGCGACCACGGCTGGCTGATCGGGTGATCGCCGCGCCGATTCCTGCAGGCGCGCCGCAATATTGACAACGTCTGGCATGATGAACGGATCTCAAGGGCGGGTGCGGGTTGCGCTGCTCGCCGCATCCGTGCGGCACAGGATTCGCCGCCCCCGGTTGATTCTGAGGGACAGGTTTGAGATGGCGTTGTGCGGGCGACGGCGGTCGGAATCCTTGCACAGGTGAGTCATGGTAGTCATCAATTCGGCCGGCTCCTACAATGAAGCGATGCGATATTCCGGGATCTGTCCTCGAAAACAGGATTGACGCGCATGCGGATGGCTGTCTGGGTTTCTGCTTTTCTGCTGGCCACGGTCGTTTGTGGGGAGGCGTCCGATTGGCCGCAATGGCGTGGTCTGCAGCGTGACGGCGTCGCAGCGGACGAGGAAATTCGCAGCGACTGGGCCGCCCGGCCGCCGCAACTCTTATGGATGGTTGACGGCATGGGCGACGGATATGCCAGCGTCGCGATCGCCGACGGTGTGTTGTACACAACCGGCAATGGTCCCCAGGGACAGCAGGCGGTCGCGGTGGATGCGGCATCGGGAGAGATCGTCTGGGCCAAGTCCCTGACCGAAGAATCGCCAAAGCACAGTTACCCCGGTTCGCGCTCGA
>JAHBXU010000307.1 GCA_019636315.1 Planctomycetaceae bacterium
CCGGGGCCATCGTCGGTAATGGCGATACTGAGAGCGGGCCGTCCTTCCAGCAGGCATTCGCAGCAGTTGACGACGATTGCTCCCTCCGGCGGTGAGACGGCGATGGCGTTCTCCAGGATATTGCGGATGACCTGTTCGATCCGATGCCGGTCGACAACGCACTCCGTGCTGGCGGCGACGATCACCTCGCGAAACGGCAACGCCACGCCTTCGTGAGTCTGCAGGACGTGCAGCCAGGACGTCCGCCAGATGTCGGCCAGATCATACTTTCCGAGCGAGACGCGAATGGGCGCGGCATAGTTGCGCACCTCCTCGTACAGTCGCTGGAGTTCATCGAGTGCATCCTGAACACGTTGAGTGAGCGACAATTGAGGGCGCTGTCCTTCAAGATCGAGCGAGAGCATGTCGAGACAGGCGCGGGCCCGTTGCAGGGCGTTGCGGCTTTCGTGAGCGAGGCCGGTAATCATCTGCCCGATCGCCGCCAGTCGTTCGGACTGCACCAACTGCTGCTGCGCATTCTCGAGTTCGGTCACATCGTGACCGATGGACAGGACCTGGGTCACGCATCCATGATCATCGGTGAGGGTTCTCGCCCACCAGGCGATCCGACGCGGACGTCCGTCTCGAGTGCGGATCGCATTGACATGTCCCGCCACCTCTTGTCCGGCGATCACGCGGCTGAACAGTTCCCGGACCTGATCCGTCTCGTCCACCGGAAGGAATGCATCGAACCAGCTTTGTCCGACGGCTTCTTCGAGTGTGTACCCGCAGAGTTCCTGCATGAAGCGATTGAACCGGACGATGCGGCCTTCGGCGTCGAGCACGAGCACGATCACCTGAGCGGTGTCGACGAGGCGTTCCAGAAAATCGCGTTGCTGCCGCAACTCCTTCTGAACACGATCGCGTTCCGTAATATCGTTGATCAACCAGACTTCGTGATGGTTGAAGTGGTAGGCGCTGAGCTCCGCGACGATCTCCGTCCCATCGCGGCGTCTCAGTGGAACGACGCGCGAGGTCGGAAACTCCGCACGGCGGTCCGCCAGATAAACGGCGTAATGGGCCTCGCCTTCGGAAGGAAAGAGGGTCAGAAACCATTCCTCAACCGAATGCAGGTCTTCAGCCGAGTAGCCGGTCATCCGTTCAAGCGTCCGGTTGACCACAACATGTCCCGTGACGGAGTTGACATAGGCGGCGCCGGCCGGCAGATGTTCGATCATGAAGCGAATCTGCTGGTCCCGCTCTTTCAGTTCGTGCCGCGCCTTCTTCAGGTCCGCCAGTCGCCGCAGCCGCGTTCGCAGTTCGTCCGGATCGACCGGTTTAAGAAGATAGTCAGCCGCACCGGCGCGAAGTGCCGCGAGGCTGCTTTCCAGATCCCCATACCCAGTGATGATCAGGACGGCGGCATCAGGCGCGCGCTCACGGATTTGAGGCAGAAGCTCGTCCGCGGATTGATCGGGCAACCGCCGGTCCAGCAGGATCGCGAAGTAATCCGACCAATGGTCTCGATCGATCGCCTGGGCCGCCGAATCGGCAACATCCACCCGGTAGCCGTCCTGCCGGAGGATGCGCGTCACGCTGCGGCGAATGCCCGCGTCGTCGTCGACGACCAACACGGCCAGCACAGGTAACGAGACAGATTCATCTGCGTCCGGAGAAACTCGCACGTCGGCACTCACGGCGTGGTCCCGATCGTCGCGAGCAATCGGTCGATATCCAGCGGTTTCGTCAGCCAGGACGCCGCTCCGCGACCCACCGCTGCACGCATCTGCTCACACATCTCATCATGGCCGCTGATGAGAATCACTGCGATCTCCGGGTTCTGCCGGCGCAGTTCCTGCATGACATCCAGACCCGATCGTCCGTCAAGGTGCATGTCCAGCAGGACGATCCCACGCGGCCGGCGCTGAAACCGTCGCAGCGCGTCTTCCACCGAGAGGGACACCTCCACGTTGAACCCTTGCGAAGTCAAGATGCGATGGAGCGAACGACAGAACGCATCATCGTCATCGATCACCAGGACCGGCGGCTCGTCCGCCGCGCGTTCCACCAGCGCCGTCAAAGCGTCCAGATCGAGCGGCTTGGCCAGGACGTCGATGGCGCCCTCCTCGCGTGCTTCCGACGTGACGCCGGTGTCCGAAAAGGCCGTCATCAGCACCACGAAGGCGTTCGGACAAACCTCCCTGATCCGGCGCAGCGCCTCCAGGCCGTTCATCTGAGGCATCCGCAGGTCCATCAACACGCAATCGGGGCGAAACTCGGTCGCTATCGCGACAGCCTGCAGGCCGTCCTCCGCTGTTTCGATGGTGCAGCCACGGGCTTGCATCACGCGACTGAGTGTGCGCCGCATGCCCGGTTCGTCGTCTACGATCAGCATTCGCAGACTTTGTGCTCTCGCCATAGCAGAACACGTCTCATGTGAGTTGATGGGGCTCAGTCTGCAGCCAGCGGCAGCGTCAGACGAAACGTCGCTCCCGGACCTGAGCGCTCAACAAGGACCAGCTTTCCGCCGTTTTGCTCTGCATAACGTCGCGAAACCGCAAGTCCCAGCCCGATCCCCTTGGCCTTACTCGTGAACAGCGGCTCGAAGATGCGGGCCCGATGTTCCTCTGTGACGCCCACACCATCGTCATCGACGTCTACTATTGCGATCTGAGATTCGGTTCGCAAGGACAAGACAATCTGGATCGTCCCGCTCTCGTCCATCGCCTGCACCGCGTTGCGAATCAGATTGATCAGAATGCGGTCGATCTGCTGAGCGTCGCCGCGAACCAGGATCGGCTCGCTGATCGAGCGGCACTCCAAAGTGACGCCCGGAGGTGGGTTTTCGCCCTCGACAATTTGCATCACGCGCCGCCCCAGATCAAACAAGACCTTCTGGACAGGGGATTCCCGCGCGTAATCGAGCAGGTCACCGACGATATGGTTGGCCTTATCGACTTCCTGTTGAATCTCTGCGATGGACTCCCGGGCATCCAGACAGAGTGAATCCTGAATCATCTGCAGGTAGTAGGCGGCATTGCGAATGACGCCCAGCGGATTCCGGATTTCGTGAGCGACCCCGCCGGCCAACTGTCCCAGCAAGGCCAGTCGTTCCATCGACGCGCGCAGCCGCGCTTCCTCGGCCGCACGCCGGCGATCGGTCAGGTCCACGACATGGGCCATCACCAGCAACCCGTCCTCCGTGTCCATGGGATGCAGGCTGATGTCGACCGGAAACTCGCTCCCATTCTGGCGACGGCCAAACAGTTCATGCCCCGCCCCCATTGGCCTCGACTGAGGGGACGCCAGATAGTTTTGCCGATCCAGGACGTGCCGATTCCGAAAACGTTCCGGAATCAACACCTCAACGTGCTGGCCCAGGAGTTCGTCCCGCGAGAAACCAAACCAGTTTTCGGTCTGTCGGTTGACGAGCACGATCCGTCCGGCGACGTCCACGATGATAATTGCGGCCGGCGATGATTCGACGACCAGTCGAAATCGCTCTTCGGCCTTTCCCAAGCTCGGGGAATCCACGGATTCGTTCACGTTCTTACCCGGCCGCGCGGATCGCATCCTCAGGTTTCCTGGCTCCGCAGCTTCGTGCGACATCATATCGTATCCGGACCAGATCACTCGACCTGCACCGCGTCGGGCGGCAACCGGTGCGCCGTCGGACGCGCACCTGCACCGCCTGGGGCAGCACTCATCCCATTTCGGCCAAGCGGAATTGGCAAAGGCCGTGCCGCGAATCAGGGAGCCCAAGATGCGGTCGATATGGGCGAATCTGTCACAAAGATGCGTGCCGATCCGCACGGACACGGACGCTGACAAGCAGTCGCTCGGCCGGCACTCGAGGGGATGTGCCTGCCTGAAGATGTCCGATTGAAGTCCTCCGGGCAGCGAACCGCAGCGGGCTCAGGATCCGATGGGACAAAGTCGAGGATGCGCTTCTTCGATCGTTTTCGCGTCACGGCACGACTTCTGCACTGCCTCCGGCAACACGGTCGCGGTTCATCTGTCAGAACGCCCCCCAATCATGTCACCAGTTCATCAGATCTCAGGGATGCTTACGATCGACCAAACGCATACGGCACATATTCAGGCAGCTGCTGAACAACATTTCCGCGAAGATTCGCACTTGCGGAATCAGAACGTCGCCTGCGAATACCACGAGGGGGTGCTTGTCCTCCGAGGACGCGTCACCTGCTACTATCATAAGCAAGTCGCCCAGACGGTTGCCGCTTCCATTAGCGGAGTCGAGCAGGTCATCAACAATGTCGAGGTAGTTCGCAACGCGTCCTGAATTCGGTCGAATGTGCACCAGGCACCCGAAGCGTGAGTGAGGGCCATTTCACGAATCCCACGCTGACGCTTCGGGTTACGGCTTGGTGACCGACCAGGGCGGGCGGGCTGTTTCGACCGAGCGGGACCCGAGACAGTCGAGCACGGTCACCCGAACTTTCTCGGCCAGATGCGACCACAACGTGGCGCGGCCGGGAAATATGCTGATCACATTGTCGACCCGGCAGGGTTCCAGCGAGTGATCGATGATGGTTGGCAATGGCGCGTCGCCAGGCTGGATCTGGTCGACATGCATGGCCTGCACCGTCGTCCCGGCCCAATCCTGTACTTCGTGGTCAGCTCCCAAACCGTCGGGAAACAGCAGGTCGAGCTGTGCATCGAGCAACCGCGCTTCGTCGGCGTCGATTTGCTCGTCGTCAGAGGGGGCAACGACTTTCCAACGGCTCGTCCCAAAGACGGACGTTCCAAAATGGGGCAGGTGGTTCACCCCCACGGCGTCGATCACGCAGAATGGGTCGCAGTTCACCTCGGGACGCACCAGACGCAAATGCGTCTTGAGATTGACCAGTTGATAGTCGGACTGGCGCCCGGCACTCGGCTCAAACAATTGTGAAAATGACAAGCCGCTAGAGGTGCCGGCTGCAAGAATGACCATTCGCGCCCGGATCTGCTCTTGAGACCGCACACTGACTCCCGAGACAGCCCCGTCTTCGACCAGCAATCGGTCGACATGAGTTTCGGAGCGAATCTCCACTCCGGAATTTCTCGCAGCAGCCGCGAGGTCGCTCAGCAGAACTTCCGGGCGGAACGCCCGATCCGGTAAACGCAGCCCGGAACGCCGCTGTTGTGGTGCGACCGTTGGCAGCGATTGATCAAGTTCGATGGCAGACAGTCGATCGTAAGGTAGTCCAACTTGTTCAAACGCTTGCGTGCAGCCATCCAGTGCGCTCTGTTCCGACGAACTGATATAGATCATCGAACCGTAGCCGGGCTCAACGCATCCCGGACAGAACTGGAGCGTCTCCTGCAGGGAATCGTAGCAAAGCCGGGCCAGCTGCGGGTGGTGTGGTGCGAACCAGGCGCCGCTCTGGAGCCAGCCCTGGTTCCGCGTCGAGGCTGCATAGCCCAACTTGGACTGTTCGAGCACCGTCACCGGCAGTCCGGCCTGCGCCAACCGAACGGCGGACGACAAACCGGCGAAACCGCCGCCGACGATGACAATGCGCTCGGAGGTGTGCGATTGCTGCGGCATCGCGTTTCCTTTCCTCGAGATCCACACAGGCCGTCGATCAGACGCGGGCAAGTCCTCTACGGCAGGACGAACTCATGAGACTCCGGCCGAACGGTCATCACCGGACACGGGGCCTTCCGGACCACCTTTTCCGCAGTGCTTCCCATCAGCATGTGC
>JAHBXU010000308.1 GCA_019636315.1 Planctomycetaceae bacterium
GTCTGGGGGGGCGAGTTCGGACGAACCGTCTACTGTCAGGGAAAGTTGACGCGAGAAGATTATGGCCGAGACCATCATCCTCGGTGCTTTACCATCTGGATGGCCGGCGCAGGGGTCAAGCCGGGCATCACCTACGGAGCGACCGACGATTTCTCCTATAACATTACCGAGAATCCGGTCCACATCCACGATCTCAATGCGACGATTCTGAATCAACTGGGCATCGACCACAAGCGGCTCACGTACCGCTTCCAGGGCCGCGACTTCCGGCTCACCGACGTGCACGGCAATGTCGTGCAGGACATCCTGGCGTGAGGCCCGCCAGCCCGGTCGATGACGGCGAGAATGAGATGGTTAGACCGGGCGATGCCGAAAGACGGGATTCACCATCCTTGAACTTGGATTTCGCTGTGCGTTACCCATCCTGCGGGCCAGCTTCCTTCTGATTAAGGAATCAGCGCGTGATCGACCAGAAAGATTTCATCCCGAGAGCTCTCACCGTACACTGGCTCAAGGGGATTCAAACCGATTCGTTCGATTCCGCAATTGAAGCGGCCAACGAGTGGATCGTCAGGGAATCCATTGACGTATTAAACGTAGAGACGATCGTGCTCCCCATCGGGATGGACAACGACACCGAAGTGCCAACAGTTGGCTCTCTCGCGGTCGCGAACCGACAATTCATTCGGGTTTGGTACCGCAAGCACCAATGAGCATGGTCCTGACCCAGGCGGTGCCCGTTCAGAGAAGTTCGCTCGCCGATCGCGGGCAATGAAACTTGCAGCTCCGTAAGGGATCGGGGCGTTCTTCAGGCTGGTCGGGGGCTCTGTCCGTATCGTGCGCAGGTCGGGACTCCAGGAGAAATCTCCTGCCTCCAGTGGTGCGCGAACCAATGCCCGCCTGGCTGGTCTGTGGTGGGGTCTGCCTGCACGCGGAGCGTGCACATTCCGCAACGATGGTCTAGACTCCCGCTAACCCACAGCACACGTTGTCTGATGGCCAGCGCCCGTTCCAAACGTTCTCCGCATGGAGCCCATGTCACGCCGAATTCTTGTTACTGCTGCTCTGCCTTATGCCAACGGGCCGATCCACATCGGGCACCTGGTGGAATACATCCAGACCGACATCTGGGTGCGCTTTCAGAAGCTGCGCGGCAATCGTTGTTTGTACATTTGCGCTGATGACACGCACGGCACGGCCATCATGATCCGCGCCCGACAGGAAGGGCGGTCTGAAGAGGCCCTGATCGCCGATATGCGGGAACAGCACATCCGCGATTTCTCCGGATTCGACATCGAGTTCGATCACTACGGCAGCACCCACAGCGAGGAGAACCGCCGCCTGTGTGCCCAGATCTGGCAGTCGGTCACCGACGCCGGGTTGGTGGTCGAGAAGCCGGTCGAGCAACTTTACGATCCTCAAGCCGGGACGTACCTCGCCGACCGGTTCGTCAAGGGGATCTGTCCCGTCTGTAAGTCGCCGGACCAGTATGGCGACCATTGCGAGAAGTGTCTGTCGAACTACACACCCAAGGAACTGATTGATCCCCGAAGCACGTTGTCGGGAGCGACGCCCGAACTCCGCGAGGCGCCGCACCGCTTCATTCGGCTTGAGACGCTGCATGCGTTCTTGAACGAATGGACGCAATCCGGTCGGCATTTGCAACCGGAGATCGCCAACTACCTCAAAGGGCACTTTCTCGGCGATGAGCTGCGCGACTGGGACGTCACGCGGCCTCCGCAATACTTCGGGTTCGAAATCCCGGACTTCCCCGGAAACTACTGGTACGTCTGGTTCGATGCGCCGATCGGTTACATCGCCAGCACCTGGCAGTGGTGTCAGCAGAATCAGGAATCACTCGACGACTGGTGGAAATCTCCCGATTGCGAGGTCCATCACTTTATCGGCAAGGACATCACATACTTTCATACGTTGTTCTGGCCCGGCATTCTCAAGACGGCCGGCTTCAGTCTGCCCACCTTCGTGCACATCCACGGATTCCTCACCGTCGATGGCGAGAAGATGTCCAAATCGCGCGGGACGTTCGTCCAGGCCGAAACGTATCTCAAGCACCTCGATCCGTCCTACCTGCGTTACTTTTTCGCCAGCAAATTGAGCGGGAAAGTCGACGATCTGGACTTGAACGTGGACGAATTCAAAGCCAAGGTTGACGCGGATCTCGTCGGCAAAGTGGTCAACATCGCCAGCCGCTGTGCCAGGTTCGTGGCCGGAGGCCGGCTCAGCGACGTGTATCCGGCCGACGATCGCTTATTTGCCGATGCGGCCGCGGCTGGAGACCGCATCGCCGCGCTGTTCGAGGCGTGCGACTATAACGCGGCTCTAAGAGAAATCATGGTGCTGGCCGACCGGGCGAATCAGTACATCGAGGCCAATGAGCCCTGGAAGTTGCGAAAGGACGAAACGCAGCAGGACGCCCTGCGTGATGTGTGCACGGTCGGGCTCAACCTGTTTCGACAAATCGCCGTGTACCTCGCCCCAGTGCTTCCGCAACTCGCGCGGCAAACGGCAACACTTCTCAACTCCCCGATCGCCCATTGGGACGACGCACAAACTCCACTCACCGGCACGCCCGTCAGCCCGTTTGAGCACATGCTGCAACGTGTCGATCCAGGACAGGTTCAAAAAATGATTGAAGACTCGAAATCGAGTTCACCGGCGGACGCACCCGCAGCCGTTAATCCTCAGTCATCATCCTTCGATGACGGTCCCGAGCCGCTCCAGCAGGAGCCGATGACGGACGCGCATTGTACGATCGACGACTTCATCAAGGTCGACATGCGCGTGGCACGGGTTATCGCCGCCAACCATGTCGAGGGGGCCGACAAGTTGTTGCAGCTCACGCTGTCGTTAGGCGGCGACGAAACTCGCAATGTCTTCGCCGGCATCAAGAGTGTGTACAACCCGGAGCAGTTGATCGGACGGCTCGTCATCTGTTGCGCCAACCTCGCCCCCCGCAAGATGCGGTTTGGCACGAGCGAAGGTATGGTGCTGGCCAGCGGCTCTGGCGGTCAGGACATCTATCTGCTGAGTCCCGACTCCGGCGCCAAGCCGGGCATGCGCGTGCATTGAGCTCGTTGTCGATGCTACTCCCCCTGCCCGCTCGTCCGACCGTCCGCCGTGAGCGGCTTGGCGCCGAGCGTCTGCAGGTAGGCATACAGATCCGCGAGATCCGCGTCGTGGAGGTCCTTGAGCAATCCGGAAGGCATCAGCGATGTCGTTAGCCGACGTCGCTCCTCAATATCCGCCGTCTCGATCCGCAGCGTCTGATTCGTGCTGGTCCGCAGCACGAGACCATCGACCGATTCATAGATGACAAGTCCGGTGTGCACCTGACCGTCCTGAGTTGCAATCAGTGTCGTCTGGTATCGCGGTGAGACATCCCGGTCGGGCAGGACAATGGCGGTGAACAGGTCGAGCCGCGAAAAGCGGCCAGCAGCCCCTGTCAGATCGGGGCCCAATGCTGCGCGGCCTCCGTGGCATTGGGCGCAGGATCGTTTTTGAAACAGCGTTGCCCCCCGTGCTGCGTTGCCGTTCGTCCAGTCGACGGAATCCAGGCGGGTGTGCAACTCGACAAGGTCTTCTGTCGAGGCGCCGGTTTGTCGGCTCCATTCATCGGGGAACTCGGCGGCGGCCCAGGCCGACCATTCCGCGATCGCGGCCGATTGGCGATTGCTGGCAGGCTGACCGAGCTTGTAACCAAAGTCCTTGCTGGTGTTTCGCTGCAACTGCCGCACAACGGCGTCCTGAATTTCACGTTCCTGCGGCGAGGGATCGAGTCGCCGCAGCGTTCGGACCAGCGCGACCTGTTCGACTGCTCCGTCGTTCGGTTCAAATGTTTCGAGCGCCTTGGTGACCTTGTCCAGGACGCCGACATCCGGGGTGTCGAGCCCGGAGATCAACAAGGCGCGATCCTGAGGTTGTGGTCGTTCCGCCAGCGAGATCAGAACCGACGAACGAACAGTAAAATCGTCCGCCTTCGCCCGCAGCATATCGCGAACCGCCGGCTGTCTGGATTCGCTCAGCAGGAAGACAATGTCGTTCGTCCAGGGATATTCCGGATCATCCGCGATGCGCCGGACAAACCGGTCGATGACCGTTTCGATCTGATCATCCTCCGCCGCGAGTGCGAAGGGCACATGCCCCGGCGCGCCGAGGTCCGGCTGTGACAGCACGGCCTGCAGGAGTTCTGCGTCCCGGTCAACCTGCGAGACAAACAGCTCGACAATCCGATCCTCCCAATTCGAGTCGCGCTTCAGATCGCGGGACTCGATTTTTCCGTCCAGGCCCACAAGGGTCCGGGCGATGCGATCGCGTTGCTCCGGCGTCCGTGCCGTCGGCATCCTCGCTGCAACGATCAGCTGGTGAATATCGTCAACAGGATCAGAGGCCCCCGTGACTTGTGCGAGCACTTTGGCGAACAGGTCTTCGTCGTCGATTTTCAGCATGGCGATCACGCGGCCGAGTTCATGATCGAGCCTCGCATCGCCCGTCGGATAGATTCGTGTCAGCACGGTGCGCAACGGGTCGAGCGCCGCCGTCTGGTCCGAAAGGTCGACGAGGCAATGGTAGCCGTCAAAGACAGGGTCCACGCCTTTGGTGGGGCCGACGTCGCCCAGCCCGATTTGGATGAGTCGAGCGGCATCCCGTTTGACTTCCACCGGCTGATTTCCTTCGAGGATTCGTCGTCCAATGTCGACCGCATAGACGTCGAACTTTCCGTTCCGCAGCGCAGACGCCCAGGCAACCGAAATGGCGGCCTGCCAACCAAAGCGGACGGCCGTTTCCGCCATCTCATGAAACGTGGCTTCCGGGGCTTGGGCCAATACTCGAGCCGCTGTCGATCTCACGAAACGGTCCGAACTCGCCAGCAGCGGCGCGATGGCTTCCGCTTGCGGCACAACCCCGGCGGGAGGAAGCCGCAGAAATCCTTCGAGTGCCGCTCGAACGACCAGCGGATCCGGGTCGCGCAGGAACCGGCCCATTACACGCACGTCCGGGGGGGCTTCGGAATGCTGTCCCAGTGCCCACGCGGCCCGAGCACGCACCAGCGGTGAGGGGATCTGCGACAATCGCGCGGCCAGATTCGGATCGATGCCGCCGAACTTCTCCGTCAGGATCTCGATCGCGCGAACTCGCTGTGCTTCCGGCCGGCGACCATCTTGAGCCGCCTGTTCGAAGACCGTGCGCCCGAGACGCATCGCGACGGGCTCCCAAGCCCGGCGCGACCAACTGCTCAGGGGGTCGTCCGCCGTCAGGCACTGCGTCAGTTCATCCGGCGTCACGCTGGGCGATGCCGCGGCATTCCAGACGATGCGGTACACACCGCCGCGCGTCCCACGTCCCCCGACGCTGACGTACAGAGCTCCGTCGGGGCCGACGGCCGCATCGGTCGGAGCGAACCCGAATTGCCCCACGGCCGTGATGAACTCCTCGGGCGCCGTCTTCCAGACGCTGCCGTCACGTTCCAACGGCAGCGCCATCACCCGCCCATAGGTCCAGTCGAGAACGAACAGTGCGTTGCGATATTTCTCGGGGAACTGCGTGTGCCGGTAGCAGACGACACCGGTCGGGGATCCCCGACCGAACGCGGCAATAACCGGAGGCATGTCGAGGTACTCGTCCGGTCGCTTCAGACTGCGGCTGATCCAGCCCGCG
>JAHBXU010000309.1 GCA_019636315.1 Planctomycetaceae bacterium
CCCCGGCTCACGACAAGTTTTCAGGGCGCGAACGCCAGACCTTCGCGCGAATTGCGTTCGGTCTTCGCTGTGTTCTTGGCGATCGCCTTGAGCAACTCGACTTGCTGTTTCACAAGGTCTTCGCCGGAACCGAACATGCGGCCGGCCATGCTCGAAAACGTCCCCCCGCTACCGGCATTGGAGACCGCGTTCAGCCCCGCGTCGATGTCATCCAGTTTCGTTGATGGACTCCCGGTCCCGAACTCCGGGATCTTATCCAAGGCGGCATCGAACAGCCGTTGGGCTTCGGCCAGGGCTTTGCCCATGAGGGACGGCCCGACGTCCGCAGCTTCGGCCGGGGCTGCCGGAACGGCCGCGTCCGGGGTCGCCAGGCCCCCCAAGCATCTTTTCTTCACGGCCGACCGACTTCATGGTGTCGTCCAAATCCTGAACCCAGCGCTTGGCGTTCTCCAGACGCTGTTGCGTGTCTTCCAAATCCTTCTGAGCGCCGGCCAGCAACTTGTTCCCCGTGACGGAATTGAACATCGTGCTCAAGCGATCGACTTCGTCCTGTGCAATCCCTTGAACTGCTGCTGCAAGCCGATGACTTCGGTCTTCGCTTCGTCCATCTTCGCACCGATCGCCGATTTCTTCTCATCGGCCGACCCCATCGCGCCGGCAGGAAGTCACACAGCGCGGCGAACAAGGCATCGGCCGCATCGTCGATCACGTCGCCCGTGACGGCCGATTGAAATTCGCCCGGCGAGATGCCGCGTTCACGGGCGGCGGGTTCCAGAAGGACGCCCAGCACGCCGACCAGCGTCACGGGATCGGTCAGCAGCAGTTCAAGGGATTGCCGGTTGCCGAGCAAATCGAAGCCGAGCGATTGACGGACGCGGCGGACGTCCGCGACGCCGATTGTGATGGGCCAGGTCCGGCCGGTCTGGTCAGTGAAGGAATGCGTCATCGGTCAGCAGCCCTCACGTGCGATGCGTTCAATTTCATACTTGCAGATTCGCCGGCTGCGGCCGATGCGTGTTGAGCCGATCTTGCAATCGCTGATCAGCCGGTAGAGCTTCGCACGGCTGATCCCCAGAATCTGCGCGGCGTCGGCCACCGGATACAGAAGCTGCGGCAGCGGCGGGCCGATCGGCGGTTGAATTAGTCCCGTGGTCATCGTCTCAGTTGTTTCCTGTTGTAATAGGAACGTCTCAGGGAGTCTCTGGCTCCATTTATGCACGTTCCGGGGCGCGCGTCTACAACTTGCGGCGCGGGAATTGCTGATTCGCCGGAGATAGATTCCGCCGGTGTTCGCCGACGTCTTGTCTCCAATTGGAGACAATGTCCCGACGCTGACCAGCATGCGGCGAGCATGTCCACAGTTGTGGACATCATCCGTGCCGACGTGTCTCGATCTGAGGCGGGACAACCGGCACGATCGTCTTTTGTGGCAGGATCATCGCCAACGAATTATTGCCGTTCAGGTTGTTTCGGCCCTGCCGCAGCACAACGGGCGAGGAAGGCATAGCGTTACGTCGGAGGAAACCGCTCACCATGATTCACGACTGGAAACACCTGCCTGCCGACATCGAAATCGGCCACGTCTACGCGGCGTCCGGCCGTTTACAGGCTGGAATCGCAGACCGCGTATACGGCGGCGGCGCGCCGATCAGTGAGACCTTGGAAGCAACACGAGTCCTTGTCGACGCCGAAAACTGGCTCCTGTTCCATTGCGATTATCCGTCGCCGCTTCAATACGGCGGGATTCCGGGGATAACGTGGCACGGCGTCGCTCGGGCTGTGCTCGAAAGCTGCGCTGAAGCCGATGATATTCGCAGGTTGATCGGGATTGAGGAAATCCCCGCGCTTGAAGAAGGGGACGAACGCGGGGCCGCGTTTCTGAGAATCGCCCTGGACATGGAACTGCGCCGCGCCTGTTTCCGGTCTGGCATATCGCTGCCAACGGGGAAACCGAAGCAAGAGCGAATCCGGGCGCGGGTGTTCGCAGACTTGCAGTCCGGCCGCCTCAACCTTAAAGAGGCTGGCGCTCAACGTCGGGCTGCGGAACATTACGGCTGTCACGAAAGTTATATCTCGAAACTGGTACGCGAATTCCTGGATACATGCCAAAAGCAACCAGACCTGAACTCAGTGTGAAATTCACATTCTAAAAAACTGATGAGCCATCGCGAAGGCGACGCAACCCATTGGGGCGTCGCCTTTTTTGCTGCGCGCGTGTTGGTGAACTGCCGTCGAATTCGGTTCACATCCGGGGAAGGGTAGAGGGACATCGACGGACACCTGAGAACGAAAAAGTGAGGTTTCAACATGCAACACATTCACCCCCCTGCGCTTGTCACGATTCGCGAGGTGGCGCGGGAACTCGCCTGCGGCCGATCGACGGTCTACAAGCTGCTGCAAAGCGGGCGTCTGCCGAGCATTCGGGTCAATCGCACGCGGCGGATTCGTCGCGAAGACCTGCAACGCTTGATTGATGAAGGGACCGGCGAATGAAACGCACGACCGCCCCCATCGTGCTACCGGCATCAGACTACAGCGTTATTACGCCTGATGGGAAGCAACCTATGTCCGAGCCTGAAACCGAACTCATCACGTCCCACGGCAACCGTCTTGACAGTTGCACGAACATAATCCGCGCCGCGAATGAACGGTACGCGGGGGAGTTCGTGGAATGGGTCACAGCGGTCGGCACGGAACTGCGCGTTGCCCAGGAACTCCTCGCGGTCAACGGTTCGCACGCTTCCGAGTTCGGACGGTGGGTTCAGACAGAGTTCGGTTGGACGGCAAGACACGCGCGCCATTTGATCGCAGCAACGGAAATCATGTCTATCCTAGGAACAACTGTTCCTAGGACGAACCTTCCGTCTAATGAGTATCAATGCCGCGAACTCCTCAAACTCCCTGACGCGGACCGCCAATCCGTCTGGCAAGACGTATGCGACAAGGTGGAACAGAACCGCCAAGCGATTGAGAACGCCAAGGCGGACGGACGGGAACCCCCGGCCCCGCTGACGGTCACGGCGAAGCTGATCCGGGAGACAGCGGAACCATATCTGCCGGCGGATGACGTCGCCCCATCATATGACGATGAAATCGATGAGGACGCGACAGCGTTGTTTGATGCAGTGAAGGACGCTCTACGCGATGCGGAATCGGCGGTGAACATGCTGAAACAACAAAAGTGCGGCAAGTTCATTCGGAAGGGATTGTTTGCGGAGTGTTTTAAGAAATTGGTCTCAGAGTTAGACCGGGCGTTACCGGTTCACGTGTGCCGGGAATGCGGCGGCGCGGGCTGCATTTTCTGCGGTTTTGTTCGCAAAGTTCCGCGATATGTGATTGAGGGGCAAAATGAAGGTTAAGCGTCGACCTACGCCGTCGACCACAAGCTATCTATGACAGAACCACAACATAACCCCGCACCGTCGATTGACGAACTGATCGGCGGTCCGCCGGCCCCCGCCGCGTTGCGGTGCATCCCCGAGAACATTCCGGCGGAACTCCAAGCGCTCCCGCAATGGGTTGTCTGGAAGCTGATTCCACGTGACGGGAAACTGGCGAAGATTCTGTTTCAACCGTGCGGCATCACTGCGAAATCCAATGACCCCCGCACGTGGGGAACCTTCTCGGACGCCTGCCAAGCGTACGCCACCGGCCGATGGGCAGGCATCGGGTTTGTGTTCTCCGCAGACGATCCCTACTGCGGCATCGATCTGGACGATTGCATCTCCGCAGACGGGTCCATCGCCGAGTGGGCGCAGGACATCCTCGACCGGTTCCCCGGCGCCTACGCGGAGGTCAGCCCATCGGGCGCGGGCATCAAGCTGATTTGCAAAGCGGCGCTGCCGGGCAAGGGGAAGCATCCGGAAGGGATTGGGATCTTCGACCGGGGCCGGTTCTTCGCGCTGACAGGGGACATTCTTCGGAGGGCTGCAGAGTGATTGCGGATTGCCAGGCACAGGTTGACGAACTCTACACGTCGTTGGGCGGCAGTGAAGGGCATTCCACGTCCGACGCGACGGCCGAACCGCCGTCGGGGACGTCGACGTGCCCCTTGACCGACGATGAACTTGAGGGCCGCATTCGCCAGGGCGCGTATGGAGAGAAGTTCCAGCGGCTGTTTGAAGGTGACACGTCCGCCTACGCCGGGAATCACTCCAACGCCGATCAGGCCCTGATCAACAAACTGACGTGGGTCATCGGTCGCGACCCCGACCGGGTCGACGAACTGTTCCGGCGCTCGGGGCTGTACCGGGAGGAGAAATGGGGGGAGCGCGTCGACTATCGCAATCGCACCATCAACAAAACATTTTCATCCGTCACAGAGTTCTACAACTGGACGCCGGCGGCCGAGGAGTTCAGGAACCACGCGAAGCCGTGCATCAAGTTTATCCCGGCGGCTGAATTCGACGCGGGCGACTATCGACAGGAGTATCTGATTTCCAACGTGCTGGTGGCCGGGCAACCCTGCATCATCGGCGGCCCCAGCAAGTCGTTGAAAACCTCAATCGCCGTCGCCCTTGCCATCGCCTTGGGGGCAGGCATGCCGTTCCTGAGTTACTTCTGCGTCCCCCGCCGGTTGCGCGTCGCGGTGCTGTCCGGCGAATCGGGCGCGGCGACCTTGCAGGAGACCGCGCGGCGGATTGCCAAATCCAAAGGCATCGAATTGGCCGAAACGCTCACGTTCTGGGGCTTCGATCTGCCGCAACTGTCCCGGCCGGATCACCTGGAAGCGCTCATCGTGGCCATCCGGGAGATTGAAGCCGACGTGATCATCATCGACCCCGCGTATCTGTGTTTGCTTGATCAGGGGTTAGCGGAGTCAGCGGGCAACGTGTTCCGGATGGGGAACATCCTTCGCGAACTCGCCAAGGTCGGGACCGAAACCGGCTGCACACTGATTCTCTGTCACCACACCACAAAGGCGGCGGCCCGTGGGAATGAACCGCTCAGTCTGGAAGACATGTCCCAATCCGGGTTCGCCGAGTTCGCCCGGCAATGGTTGCTGGTGAATCGACGCAAGGCGTATGAGCACGGAACCGGTGAACACAAGCTTTGGCTGAACGTCGGCGGCTCCGCTGGTCATTCCGGGCTGTACGCCATCGACGTTGACGAAGGCAACATCCGGGACGATTTCACCGGCCGATACTGGTCCGTCAGCGTCCGCCCCGGTCAGCAGCACCGGGCAGAGGAGAAGAACCAGAAGGACGCGGAAGACCTTGAAGCGATACGAAACCTTATCGTGGCGTACCTGAAGAACACTCCCGGAGATTCGCGGACTGGCATTCGTCAGAATGCTGGGGTTAGCTCGGGGCTATTTCCGGCTGCCTTCGCCTCACTGATGAATGACGGAACGATCGTTTCCCAGACGATCACAAAAGGCAACCGCCAGACCTATTCCGGGTTCAGACTGGCTGACTGAATCACTCGTACAGCACTCGTACAGTACGAGTATCCGAGTGCTACGGACACACACTCGTACAAGCCCCCTTTAGGGGGCTGTACGACTGTGTGTGTCAACTCGGTCCCGACATCTTTCCCGAACCGATTGGAGACCCTATGGACGTGATTTACACAACTTCCGGGCAACACACTTCGTTCGATCCCAACTTGGTCAATCGGTTGCTCACCATCGACCCAGTCGACGCACATGCCGGCCGCCACATCAAGGGT
>JAHBXU010000031.1 GCA_019636315.1 Planctomycetaceae bacterium
GAGCCCCCAGGAGCGTCATGATCTCGCGCGCTTTACTGCTGTCGTTCGCCGTCTCCGCCCTCCTCTGCCCGGCTTCTGCCGATGATGACCACTTTGGGGCCAGGCCGCCGGTTCCGGATATGAGGCTCGACCGGACCGAGCAATACAAACGTGTGCATCAGTTGGCCCTGAGATACATCCTGTTGGGGCGGCTCGATGAGGCGGAGCAGTTCCTCAATGACTATCTCCAGGACAACCCCGGCGATGCGGAATCGCTTTACATGCTCGGCGTGCTGGACGCGCAGAGGAACCAGCCGGAACGGGCCATCGAGCACCTGAAGAGCGCGCTCGAGAACGGACTTCAACCGGGGCGGATCGTCGCCGGACCACGCGAGGTCATGCGATCGCTGGAAGACACGGAATACCTCCGCAACCTGAAACAGGAGTTCACGGCCAAGGCCGTGCATGGGCCGTTGCTCGGAGAAGTGACCGACAGTTCGGCACAGTTCTGGGTGCGCTTGGCGACAGAGTCGACGGTCCGGTTCCAGGTCGTTTCCGCCGGGAACACGTCGCCAATGCGGGTCTCAGAAGTGAGTCGTGCCGCGGCCGATCGGGACTTCACGTGCGTTGCTCGGATTGAAGGGCTTCAACCGGAGACGGCATACACGTACCAGTTCGCCATCGATGATCAGCTGTGGCAGTCGTCGCCGGAGTATTCCTTTCGCACTTTTCCAGAACCCGGCACTCCCTCGAAGTTCTCGCTGGTCTTCGGCGGTGGAGCCGGCTATGTGCCGCCGAACGAGCGCATGTGGAATACCATCGATGCGCTTCATCCTCAATTGCTGGTGCTGCTGGGCGACAACGTTTACATCGACGACCCGGAATCGCCCATCATGCAGCATTACACGTATCAGCGGCGACAATCGCGGCCCGAGTGGCGCAGTCTCACCGCCCACACACCCGTCTTCACGATCTGGGACGATCACGACTTCAGCGTGAACGATTCGTGGGGAGGCCCGCTCGTCGAACTCCCGCGCTGGAAGTTCGACTATGCCTGGCCCATCTATGAACAGAACTGGGCCAATCCCGCCTATGAAAGCGGCGAGATTCCCGGATGCTGGTACACGTTCCGCCGCGGCGACGTCGACTTTGTCATGCTTGATTGCCGTTACTATCGCACGGACCCGACGGGGGAAAAGCCGACCATGCTCGGTCCCGTCCAGATGGCATGGTTCAAGAAGACTCTGCCGCAACTGACTGGCACGTTCAAAGTGATCTGCTCGTCCGTCCCGTTCGATTACCGCACCAAGGGGGACAGTCTCGATACATGGAGCGGCTACCGGTCCGAGCGGGACGAAATCTTCTCGTTTCTTGAAGAGAACAACATCCAGGGGGTCCTCCTCCTCTCGGCCGACCGTCACCGCAGCGATGCCTGGCGCATCGACCGCGAAGGGACGTATCCCCTGTACGAGTTCAATTCCTCACGTCTCACCAATCAACATGTCCACGAGACGATGGAGAAGGCGGGAGCCATCTTCTCTTACAACGCCAAACAGTCCGGCGGACTTGTCGAGTTCGACACCACCGCCGCCGATCCGACCGTCAAGTACACCGTCTTCACGATCGACGGCGAACGCGTGCACGAGTTGACGGTGAAACGATCCGAGGTGGAGTGATCCGGCAGCTTCAGTTCCGCCGCACATTTCACATCTGCGCTCATGGGGGCCGGTTGGGCGGGCACAGTCCACCCTGCAACTCAAGCGTACTCCGGAAGGAATCGCTTCCAGTTCTCGTAAATGATGTTGTGAATCACTTCGTCGGAGACCTTGGGCAGATTGGTCCCACGGACAACGTCATTGACTTTGTACTGACCGGCGATGACCTGTGCGGGCGTGGCGGATGGGAAGTCCGATCCAAAAATCAGCTTGTGCTCGACGCCATATTCGATGGCCGTCATCAAGGCCTGGTAATGGCGGAGCGGTCGGTAGTGCAATGCGGAGATATTCGTATACAGGTTGGGATGCTTGCGGATCAGCACAACGCATTCGTCCTCCCAGGGATGCCCCATGTGGGCGATCACGATTCGCAGATCGGGGCACGCGATGGCGATCTCCTCGAGTTGAATCGGGTTGGCATACTTGAGCGGCCCGGGACGCACGAATGACGTTCCCTGGTGGATGTTCACCGGGATGCCCAGTTTCTCCGCACGCTTGAAGAGCGGCAGGTGCCGCGGGTCTTGCGGGTCCCAGTTCTGGTAGATCGGTGAACACTTGAGGCCGCGCAGACCCAGTTCGTTGACGTAGTAATCCAACTGGTCAACGCAGTCTTCATCATTCGGATCGACGGAACACCAGCCGATAAACCGATCGGAATGCTGCCGGACGAACGCTGCGATCCGTTCCTGATCGGCAGTGATCCCGGTAAACGGCGCCTGGATGCCGAAGACGATGACCTTGTCAGCGTCCGCAGTTGCCGCCAGCAGTTGTTCCGGCTTCGAGTCAAAGGCGTTTGCCTCCTTCACGTCGCTCCCGGCGAAGTAGACGTCGGGCGAGAGCTTCATCTTGGCCCGTTTGGCTTCCCAGGCAAATTGCACAAATTCGTCCGAGAGATGATCCGGATACCACATCAAGTTGGTGTGTGTGTCGAACAGCATGGTTGGTCTCGGAAGGGGATCGTGGACGGAGTGCGTCGATGGGGAAGGATGTCGACCGCGTGATGGTCTCCTCGGCCCTGAGTCGCCTTACCTGAGTCGCCATCTCACACGGGAGGGTGGTCGTCAGCTAGCGATCTGTCACCGCGAACGCGATCTTTGTCACCCCGGCCCGCAGGCAACTGAACAACAACGGTTCCACCTGGCCATAGGGCACGGCTCGATCGGAGCGGATGCGAACCTCAAAATCCGCGCTGCGGCCTTCCGTGTTCTCATGAAGCAGCATTTCGAATTCCTCCAGGCTGACGTCCCGCCCCTTCACGAAGAGCGTCCCATCGGCCGTCACGGAGACCACAAGTCGACGCACCGAGTCCGGAATGTCGGCGACTTGAACCGCGTGAGGCAATTCGACCGCGGCCACCTGTTCGTGCTGCGCGAAGTGCGCCGTAACAAGGAAAAAGATCACCAGCAGAAACACCACATCAATCAGCGGGGTGATGTTAAACCGCAGGCCGGGCGGACGCTGCCGTCGCGGGATCTTCATGTCTGGGGCTCTCGCTCGGCCACGACCGGCGGAATGGGCAGTCGCACAGGCCGTCTTTCGACCGGATCGCTTTTTCGTTGGGCGCCGTCCGGGCCGCGCTTATAGGGCGTGAACACCTGCTCGGCGAGCAGCGACGTCTCCGCGACATACTCGTCAATTCGGTTCCGGAAGAGGGCAAAGGCCGCCATCGCCGGAATTGCCACGACCAGTCCCATAAGCGTGGTGACCAGTGCCTGCGAGATGGCCGGTGCGAAGTCGGATGGCTGCGGAACCGCCTTGTTGGCAAACTCGCTGAATGCCTGAATCATGCCCCATACGGTCCCCATCAGGCCCAGCATGGGGGCCAGCGTGCCGATGACAGACAGATATTCGATCTTCCGGTACAACCGCGCCGCCTGTTCCTGGGACGCATCTTCCATGCCCTTTTCGACGGCCGCGTATCCCAGTCCGACCTCCTGCAGACCCGCGGAGACGACATCGCTTAAGTAGCTCGGCCGCTCGCGGCACAGTTTGTCGGCCGCCTGATACTGCCGTTCGCTCATCGCGCGGTGCAGCGCCTCGGCCAAACCGGGAGGCATGAGTGCCGAAGGCCGAATACTCAGCAGATGTTCGACGACGAGCGCCACCATCGCCACACTCAAACCGACGATCACGAAGCCAATCGTCCCGCCCGCTGCCAACAACGATCGGACGTTCAGCGGGTTCTCCGCAGCAGCGGCATCCTGAGCCGCGACAGGACTCGACCAGAGCCAACAGGTCGCAATCGTTCCGCACAGCAGCAGATTGGAAAAGCACTTAGCCATCGCGATCGACATCCTTGGATTGCGGCATTTGTTCCAATCGCAACCGGGCCTGCGCGGCTGCCGGAGACCATCCAAAACGTGTGACGATTTCTCGCAGCAATGATCGCGCGTCCTCGCTTCGGCCGAGGCGTTCCAGGGCGTTTGCGGCCTCCCAGGTTGCTTGTGCGGTTAACGGCTCGTTCTCAGCGTAGACGGTCGTCACCCAGAGCATGGATGCCGCGGATCGATCATACTCGCTTCGCTGAAACAAGGCACGCCCGAGAACCCAGTACGGGCCGGCTCGCACTGCCCGCGGCATGGATTCGATCTCTCGTTCCCACTCGGCCAGTTCGTTCGCAGTGACATCCGTCGCCGTGACACGCAATCGCCACAACTGCGCCCGGGCGAGTGCCGAGACGCGGCGGTCAGTCGACCGCGCCAACCGCCGCAGTTCGGTCCGCGTGACCTCGCCATAGGCATTGTCGAGCAGCAGGATGCTCGCTCCCATCAGGCGGCCGACCTCCAACTCCCCCGTGAGCCATTCGCGCGCCTGCTGACGCAGCGCGGTCCCGGTCTCCGCCGTTCCCCAGACGAGGGGGATGAGCGGGTATTCGCGGGGGGCTCGCTCCTGTTCGATGATCTCCAGAAAACGTCGCCCGGCCTCCGCACGGTCCCCGCGCCGCAAAGCGCCACGCACAAGCCAACCTCGAATTTCTCGCTGCATCCACGCGCGCGGCTCATCCGCCAGCGCCTGCACGAGCAACGATTCCGCCTCACTCAGGTCGCCCGCCTGAAACCGTTCGACGCCGCGGCGATGCGACTCCGTCTGCACCGCCTCGACCGACTGAACCTGTTCGGCAGGAAACTCGTGGACCGTCGATTGCGTGTTGACGTGCAGAGAGATTTTTTCGGCCGTGTAGTCGACGATTTCGCAAGCAAGCACCAGCGGGCTGGCGTTCTCTCGCGGCTGCACCACGACGCGGTCCTTCGCGGCACACAACGACGTCGCCACGAACACGGTGATGATTACCGGCAGACCAACACGCGCCGCCATGCGGCACATCGCCGTCATGGTTCCGTCGCCAGGGCCGGCTCCGGCTCTTTGCGGAAAACGTGCGGCAGCAACATTAAAAAGCCCGCCGTGATCGCCATGTCCGCCACGTTGAACACACCTGTGCGTAACCAGCCGATCCCGAGATTGAGAAAATCGATAACGACGGCCTCGTCAGTCGTCATGCGATCGATCAGATTGCCCACGCCGCCCGCCAGAATCAACGCCAGGGCGGCTGCAAACCACGGGTCGGTGTCGCCGCGAAACAGGATCATCATGGCGACGACCGGCAGGACAAGCCCCGTCAGCACGGTGAAGACCAGAAATCGCGTTCCAGGCGTCCAGTTGGCCCCCAGGCTGAGGAACGCCCCATGATTCTCCGCATATTGAATGCGAAGCGTATCACCCCAATACGATTGAGGCGGCGCGCCTTTCAGGTTCTCCACCGCGTACCGCTTCGTCGCCTGATCGCAGCCAACGCACGACACCAGCACGATTGCGAGGACCAGCGGCCGCCATCGAATTCGAGTCCAGATCGCAGGGCGAGAGCGCTCCATGGGCGTGATTCGATGAACTGAGGAACGGAGTATTCACTGAATGCCGCTAAATTGTACTGCTCTCACCAGATGCTTCCAAGACGGCTTCCCCGATCTCGAAAAAGCACCGCGTCGCATCGGAAACCACCGCCCGCCATCGCGACGCACGTTTCGACCTCGGAACCGCAGACGCTCTCCGCAGAAATGGCCCTTTTCTGATGGCCGCCCATCCGATACCATCAGGTACCCAAATCGCTCCCCTTGCCTGGTGGTGTAACGGTAGCACGCCTGACTCTGGATCAGGTAGTCGGGGTTCAAATCCCTGCCGGGCAACTTGCTGTCGGGGTGTGACTTACACTCACTCGTCGTGCGGTTTGAGATCTGGCTGATGTCATGATATCGCCAGTTGCTGTCTCACTTCCGATAAAACGACTGACTTTCCACGGCGATCAGCCGGTGGTGCGTCTGTTCGCCTACGAGCGGAAGTAGGTCGTTGTTCGTGATGTGGGTCTGAGCGTTCCCTTGCCGGATTCGTCGTCCGGCGTGGCGGGTGCGGGGACCGTGAACGTGGCGGGCGACGTCGTGAGAGTTTGCTCCTCGTCCTTGTCGGTGGACAGGGATCTGATGGGGGTGGAAACTGCTGCCGCGGATGATTGCGGAACTGCCGGCGCGGCTGTGAACAGGGACAGGTCGTCCTCCTCTTTATCGCTTAACAGGACGTTCGTCCGTGGCTGACCGGCGAGTTGAAACGCGCCGTCAAACGGGGCGATCGGGCCGGAGGATTGATCCGAGCCGGACGGCGGCAGCGCATCATCGGTCGCGGCTGCGGCCGGTTCACCAGTCGCCTGTCTTTGCGGATCCGCGGCGGGGATGGTAAGTAGGTCGTCCTCGACTTCGCCGTTCGGCATCACTGTCAGGCCAACAGTCGTGCCAACGTCCAGGTCGCCGATCGTGACGCCGTTCTCGTCGTCGCTGTTGACGTTATGATCGCCACTGGTCGTCGCATGCGGCTGGCCGTTCGACTCCGCGTCTCGCGAAATTCCAAGGATCAGCGCATTGCCAGTGACAACGTGCCGCGCTCCGTCCGCGGCCAGCGTCGTGGGATCGCTCGCTGCAAAACCAGACTGCGCGGCTGTCGGCGCATCCCCGAAGTCGAATGCCAGCGCCGGCAGCACGGCATCGAAGTTCTCGCGGACGGCGAAGTAGTCATTGAAGTTGACGAGGCCGTCGCCGTCACCGTCTCCCGGTCGATAGGCTAAGCCGAACGTATCGAAGTTCTGCCGCACCTCAAAGTAGTCGTTAAAGTTGACGAGCCCATCCCCGTCGACATCGCCCGCCAGCTTGTGGAACTCGAAGGCGAACGACTGAGCGAGCCCCGGCGTCGTATCACCGGCGGCCAGCTCTGCGGTATACCGCCCATCCGGCAGCACAATGTCCGCCAGGCCGCCGGGGCCGTCCGCCAGCACCCACGTAATCGACGTCGTCCCGTTCCCGACGAGCGCCGCCCCGCTCACATCCACACTCTGCCCGGTCGTGTGATTGAACAAGGCGAGCACTCCGGCCGACGCGACCGACACGGCCTGATCAAATTCAATCGTCAGCTCGCGAATCCCGGACCGGTTGGCGTCCCCGCCGTTGACAGCGGCTCCGAGGGCGTTCGCCACGACGGTCGTGTCATCGGATAGCAGAGTGAACGAGTACGCGGTCACGCCGACGTCGAAGTAGGGTCCCTCAATCAGCAATGTATAGGTACCGGCCAGCGTGAGGACGGGAAGTTCCGTGTCGCCGCCCAGCCAGTTACCCGCCATCACCTGGCCCAGGGGGTCCAACAACCGCCAGGAGGCGTTCTGGGGATTCTCCTCGTGGCTGTCGAGGAGCAATGTCGCTCCCGCATCGGCGGTGAAGCGGTAGGCGTGAGTGGCGGAGGCTGGATCGAGCGTGCCGCCGCGGGGAGTTCCCAGGATGAGCGGCGTCGCGGCGGACAGGTCCAGCAGGCGGAAGGTGTAAGCTCCCGTGGCATCGCCATTCCAGTCGATGGTCAGCGTGTACTGGCCGGCAATGGGGGCGAAGAACACCTCGTTCGCGCCGGCAGAATTGCTGGTCACATAGCCATGGGGACCCGTCACCGTCCAGGTGTAGGCAGAGTAGTCGGGCTCGTCCAAACTGTCGAAGTACAGGTACGCTGGTCCCCCCAGCGTGAACGTGTATTGATGGTTGTCTCCGGGAACGGTGCTTGCGTCGTTCGTCAACGCCCCCAAGGTCAACGCCGCGCCGGCGTCGTCGAAAGCATGTACCGTGAATTCATAGTCGGTCGCGCCGGCATCGAGATACAAGCCTTCGATGAGGAGAGTGTACGTGCCCGTCAGCGTGAGAGGCGGGATATCTCCGTCGTTCCCCATCCAACTGGCGGCGACGGATTGGCCTAGCGGATCCAGCAGCCGCCACCCGGCGTTCTGCGGCGATGCGCTGTGCGTGTCGAAGAACAATCGCTCACCGGCGTGGGCCGTGAATCGATACGCGTGCGTCGCCGATGCCGGTGCAAGCGTGCCGCCGACTGGTACGCCCGGGGTCAAAGGCGTTGCCTGGGACAGGTCGAGCAAGCGGAAGACATACGACGTGGGGCCGTGCCCGGTGTCCGCAGCAATCGAGAGTTGGTACTCGCCGGCCAGCGGCGCGAAGAATGGCTCGTTCGCGCCCGCAAGGTTGCTCGTCACGTACCCGTGCGGTCCCGTGACGGTCCAACTGTAAGCGAAGTAGTCCACTTCGCCGAGGCCGTCGAAGTAGAGCCAACCGGGACCGGCTACGGAAAAGACGTAGTCATCCACCTCGCCCTCGGTCGAGAGTTCCTCCTCGACCGTGCTTCCCAGTGGCAGCGGCGTTCCCGGGAACTCGTCGGGCGGAATGTTGCCGAGAAACTGCAGTTCGAACCCATAGCTGGTGGTTCCCACGTCAAAGGCGGGACCTTCGATCAACAGCGTGTACGTTCCCGTGAACGTGAGAACGGGAAGATCAACGTCCGATCCCAACCAGTTGCTGGCGACGTATTGGCCCAGCGGGTCCAGTACGTGGACGATCGCGTTCTGTGCATCGTCGGTTTGACTGTCGAAGAACAGGCTGTCGCCAGCGTTCGCCGTGAACCGGTAAGTGTGCGCCCTGGAGGCCGGATCGAGCGTGCCGCTGACCGGGGCGCCCAAAGTCAGCACCGGCCCAGTCGACAGATCCAGCAGACGAAACGCGTAACTTCCCGTGGCGTCCCCATCCATGTCGATGGTCACGGTGTACTCGCCGGCGATGGGAGCGAAAAACGCATAATCGAATCCGGACCAGCCGCTCGCCGCCTGACCATTGGGTCCAGTGACGGTCCACAAATAGCTCGCATCCCCGAGACTGTCGAAGTAGAGAGTGGCCGGACCCGAGAGCGTCCAGGTATACAGATCGATCTCGCCCGGTATGGAGATCTCTCCCTCGACGAGGGCCCCCAAAGTGAGCGGAGAGCTGGAAGCGCCGAATGATTGAACGGTGAATCCGTACTCCGTCGCCCCGCTATCGAAGGACGGCCCCTCGATCAACAGCGTGTACGTGCCGGGCAGCGTGAGCACGGGAACGTCCGCGTCGCTCCCCAGCCAACCGGACGTTACATACTGGCCCAGCGGGTCGAGGAGATGCCAGCTCGCGTTCTGAGGATTGTCCGCGTGGCTGTCGAAGAACAGCCGATCCCCGGCTTCGGCCAGGAGTTGATAGGCGTGAGTGGAATCCGCCGGATCGAGCGTGCCGCTCACGGGTGCTCCCGGCACCAGCGGTACGGCGGCCGCCAGGTCCAGCAGCCGGAACGAATACGGCCCGGTCGCATCCCCGTCCATCGAGATTGTCAGCGTGTAAGCCCCCGCGATCGGCGCGTAGACGGCATAGCCATCGCCGGCCCAGCCGCTGGCGAGATCGCCGCTCGGTCCGGTGAGCGTCCAGAAATAGGCGAAGTGGTCGGAGACCTCGATCCCGTCGAAGTACACGAACTGCGGCCCAGCCAGCGTGAATGTGTGCTGCTGGCTCTGGCCAGGCGCGGTGATCTCTCCCTCAATTGTCGTGCCGAAGGGGATATCCGTCGGCAGCCCGATGAACTCGGTGACGTGGATCACGAATGTCTTGTCGACGGAAAGCCCGCCGGCGTCGGTCGAGCGCACGCTGATGGTCAGCGTGTTCTGC
Organism: Planctomycetaceae bacterium; assembly: GCA_019636315.1. Classification (GTDB taxonomy): domain Bacteria; phylum Planctomycetota; class Planctomycetia; order Planctomycetales; family Planctomycetaceae; genus JAHBXU01. The sequence goes on from JAHBXU010000031.1 coordinate 9,743, forward strand.
ACGTCATAGTCAAACGTCTCGGCCGTGATCAGACTCCCGCCGGCGCCGATCGCGAAGAACTGGTTGTCGGGATACGTCGCGGCGTCCACCAGCGCGTAGGTGAAGATTTCGCCCGGCATCGCGTCCGGATCGACGGAGGCCAGCAACCCGACCGTCGTACCGATCGGCCGGTTCTCAGCGACGGTGTTCTTCGAGAGCACGATGTCCGTCGGAGCATCGTTCACGGGAGTGACCGTCACCGTGGCCGCCGGAGCCGCAGAGCTCGTCCCTCCGTCTCCGTCCGTCACCACGAATGTGACAGTGCGCGGCGTGGCCGACGGGGCTGCGGAAATGTTGGAGAACGTCACGTGTTGCAGGAGTGCCTCGACCGCAGCCAGCGTGGCGTTACTGTTGAGCGCGACGGTCAGCGTGGTCGTGCCCGCAAGAACGCCGATCACCTGGCCGTCATAGCTCACCTCAGACGTCGACGCATTCACGCTGATCGGTTCCGACGATGCAATTCCCAGCCGGTCGCTCGGCTGCGATCCGGTCGCAATCGTGACGGTGACCGTCCCCCCGTCGAAGTTCTCAGAGTCGGCATCGAACACCGTCACCGTGTTGTCGATGACGACGGGGACATCCCCTTCAGTGAAGTTCACGACGCTCCCGGACGTAGTGACCACAGGGGCATCGTTGATGGCGAGGATGTTCACCGTCCGCGTGACGACGTCGCTGGTTCCTCCGTCTCCGTCGGTGACTTCAAACCCCACGGTTCGCGGAGCGGTCGCCGGGGTGGTCGAGTCGTTGCTGAACGCGATCGCCTGGAGCACACGGGTGACATGCTGGGCGTGGGCGTTGGCATTAAAGGTGACGATCAACGGCGCCGTGCCTTCTCCGCCGCTGAAACTGGCGATGGGGAGAGCATTCTCCGAGGTTCCATCGACCCCGTAGGTCACCGTCTGACCGTCAATGCCGACCTCACCGGGAGCATGGCCCGCGTGCTGGATGCTCAAGTGGTCGTCTGCCGTTGCGGCTCCGATGATGGCGACTGTCAGCGTGCCGCCGTCGAAATCGAGCAGATCCAGGTCTTCGACGGTCCCGCCGCCGATCAGGACCGCGGGTCCGCCTTCCTGAAAGTCGACCGCGGAATCCGGGAAGTCGACGAAAGCGGGCGCGAATTGGGTTCCGACGTTGAACACACTTCCCGTGAAGCCTTGCGTCGCCGTCATCCCTGAATCGCTCGTCACGGACCCGGAAGCTGCCGGATCAAAAATCAGACCGAGCGTGCCGAGACCGGACACGGATGTCACGGAAACTTTGACCCACTTGCCGCCGGTGTGAGAGACCGCGGCGATCGCGCCCGTCGCGGTGCCGGTCGTGGCCACTGTGAAGTCGCCGACGTCGATGCCGCTGACCGCAGTGTCAAAGGCGACGGTGAACTCGAGGTCAGCCGCGGTCGTGGGATTGGCGAATCCGGCCGAGGGGACGATGGCCATCACCTGAGGAGCGATCTCATCAGGGTATACGACGCTGTTCCCTCCGCCGGGATCGAACGAGTCGTTCCCTTGACCGCCGTAAAGCGCGTCGTCGCCGTCGTCTCCAAAGATCTGATCATCCCCGCCTTCGCCGTACAGCCGATCATTGCCCGAGCCGCCATAGATGGTGTCATTGTCGGGGCCGCCGAAGATCACGTCATCGCCGCCCAGCCCGTAGAACACATCGTCTCCGCCCTCGGAGGCCAGGAAGTCGGGACCGTTGCCTCCGGTGATGACGTCGTTCCCGGGACCGCCGACGGCGATGTCACCCAACACGATTCGTGACAGCCAATCCAGCCAGCCGTCACCGGCATTGACCTCGTCGTGGCCCTCGCCGCCGACGAGGATATCAAAACCGAGATTGCCATAGAGCTTGTCGTCGCCCGCTCCGCCGAACACCACGTCGGTACCGCTCCCACCGTAGTACTCGTCGTTGCCGGAACCGGTCAGTTCGAACTCGAAATGAAACAGATCCAGAATCGCCAGCGGCGCAGCGGCGATGCTCTTCAAGCCCTCAAAGGAGAACAGGCTCTTGAAATCCAGGCCGATCGACAACGACAGATCGAATCCGTCGCAGAACACGATATTGAGGCCGTCCCCGCCGTGGATCACATCGTCGCCGTCTCCGCCGATGATGAAATCGAAGCCGTCTTCTCCGAAGATCGTGTCGCTTCCGGAATCTTCGGAGGTCAGCTTGAAGCCGACGGAAAGCTTCCCCTGCTTAAGTCCGTCCAAGCCTGTGTTGCTGAACGTGGAGAAATCAAAACTGTCGCCGATGAGAATGCCGGAACCCTCCACATGGTCGTCACCGGCTCCGCCGACGAGGAGCGCGAAGGAATTCTGGCCGATGATCTCATCGTCCCCGCCGTTTCCGAACAGCAGGCTGATTCCCACTGTGTTGCCTGTGATCTTGTCGTTGCCGCCGCCCCCCATGACCAAGGTATGGTCGTCTCCGGCTTTAATCGTGTCAGCTCCAGCGCCCGAGCGCACGAAATCAATATCTGCGCCGAACTTCAGGTCCTCAAAGTCCACGGTGATCGTCGCGAGGACTTTCAACGAATCGCCGAAGATGATCGATTGGCCCGGTCCCGACTCCAAGGTGTCGTTGCCGTCTCCACCGAGCAGAAAATCGTCGCCCTCTTCGCCGTAGAGCGTATCGCCTGCTCCCTCCGCGGGAACGAGCCCGGCCTGCAGCGTGAAGTTGAGATCGAGCATGTCCAAGAACAGATCCTTGAGATCGGTGACCACTCCGACCCACCCTTCGCCCAGCAGGACGTCGTTCCCCTTGCCGCCACGTGCCTCGTCAGCGCCGCGGCCTCCGACGAATACGTCGTTCCCCGCGCCCAGGCTCGCGCGAATGGGAAGCTCAAACTCCGGCCCCGCGAGAACGAGGTCGTTTCCCTGGCCCGTGATCGCAATGACCTGGTCCGTGGTCAGTTCATGCGTCAGTAAGTCTACGAACGAGTACGACTGGTCGCCGTTAAACTCGACCGTCGTGCCGTCCATGATGATCTCATCGGCCAGGTCACCGTCGGAACGGACCACGAGCGGCGTGCCGACGGCCGCCTGATAGAAGCCGTGGAATCCGACGCCGTCCTCTGCCTGCTTCGGTTCATAAACAACGATCCGCTCGTTCTCCAGCGATTCAAACGCTGCCTTGAAGGTCGCATCATTGCTGTCGATCAACAGCAGATGACGGCCGATGGCGGTGGCGTTGAGGGCTGGTTCAATCTCACCCGTGGACGGATTCGCCAGCCGAAAGCGAGGATCGTTCTCGATGATTTCGGGGGTGATGCGAAACGTCTCGAAGGTCGTGGGAACTGTGCCGCCTTCGGCGACCGAGCCGAGTTCCAGGTCGAAGTAACAGATTGGTTGTGTAACTTCGTATTCGACGGCGATCCACTGGGGATCAATCTCGCCGGCCGAAGTTGTGTAGTGCGCAAACTCGTGCAAATCGATGAAATCTGGCGGATTGATCGTCACCTGAAATTGGAGATCATTGATGTCGGCAGTTGCATTCGACGTCGCCGTTGCCTGGGTTCGAATTTCGATTTCGATCTCACTGCCGGTTGTCAGTTCGAACGCTTCTGCCACTCTGTACGAGCGATTAACTCCGTGTCCAACAGGAAGGGGCACTGTGATCGTACTGTCGAGAACGAGAGGGTCGGTTTCGTTCACCGCCTTCCAGTACCTGATGACGACTTCCTGATCGAGACTGCCGCCTCCCGGAAATGGTTGCGACGTGAGAACCCCCAATCGGGATTCGAGCTCCCACTCTCCCGTCACGGGAATTCCAACGATCCCACAGTCGGCATCCCAGATGCTGATGCGCGCGGTGGCCGTATTCATCAGGCTCGCCGCAGCACTCCCAACTCTGCGGGGTCGGCTGAAATCCGGTTCACCATTCTCTTTGAAAAAGGGAAAATCAAATGCCCCCGATGCGATGACTTCTCCCTCCAGGTAGAGTGTGGCGATCTCCGGTTGTCCGACGGACCGTTCTTCATCCGTGTGCCAGAAAACTCCGCCGATGTTGACCACCGCGCTCGCGGCGGATGTTCCTGTGCCAAGGGTGAGTGGCGACTCGAACCACTCTTCGATTTCATAGGGCGTGTCTGGAACAATATTTGGGGTGTTCTGCATGGTGAGTAGGTGAGATTGTGTGACGTCGAACAATACCCCCGCGCCGGGGGAAACGAGCTTTTCCCCATACGCCGTCTTCACCCCGGACAATTCGACGTCCACAACGTAGGGCGCCGCGTCGAGCAGGACGCGTGTTTCAAGGCTCTCTAGTGCGTGGACCGGCGCCCTTCGGGACCGACCGCGCAGCGATCGTCGGCCACACGACGTCCGTACGAAACGGTGCCTGTGGAGTTCGTCAAGCAGCCAGCGTCGCCAGGAGAAGTGCGTCAGCATGAGAACCTCGAAACGATAAGGAGGCAGTCGTTGTGTTCGGAATCGATCGGAACCGAGATGGCGGCTTGCTACAATGAAAACGGCCCTGGCAGCGCGCAAG
>JAHBXU010000310.1 GCA_019636315.1 Planctomycetaceae bacterium
TATACCTCCTCCTGCGTCGAGTGTCAGCGGAAACAGGAGAAATCCGGCCGCCACTTCGACGGGGGCACCGCCGACTGGGAATCCGCATTCGAGTTTCAGTCGCGACAATCCGATCGCGAACTGACACTCAGCGACATCGATATCGACGCCTGAACCTGCTCGGACAGTGCCTCGTCGCCGTCGCATGAAATCGCCCCTCAGTCGACGGGCGGCTGATCCCCATTGATAGACAACCGTTGATTTCGAGGCCGCGCACGGCCGTCGCTTGTGTCGGTGTGCGCGACCTATCGGGCCCGTCGTGCACCGTGAACCGACAGGAAGGCGTCCCACAAGGGCGATTTCTTCCATGTCGGTCGCGTCAGCTCGTCGGGTCTCGAAACTGATTCAACCTCCGCAAGCAGATCGCCGACAGCCGACCGTCAAAGCAAACGAGTTTTGCCCACGGGACTGCCGGTAATCACTGGCAGTAGGTGTTGCGTGGAATCCAGGGAAGGAAGCCGGCAATGTCAAGGTGCATCCGCGTGTGGACTCAGCCAGCCGTGCCTTTGGCCGGACTGGCCATTCTGCTGGGCGGCATTCAAGCCGTGCAGGGTGCTGCGGAATCGGCTCCGGCTGCGAGCGTCATTGTCGATGCGGAGATCGTTCCGGTCTCCGTGCCCGCCGAAATCAACGGGCCACTGCCTGTCGCCGTGGAAATGGGGCGCCACTTCGCCAGGATTGCCCACCTGGTGACTCCCAGTCTGGTGCACATTCAAAGTCAGCGTGCGGGTCGCAACGGGGGGACGGTCGAAGAAACCGGCTCCGGCGTGCTGATGCGGATCCCCGGCAGCGACGAAGTCTTCGCCGTCACCAACCAGCACGTTGTAAGCGGCGCCAAACTGAACGACGTCTCGATCAAGCTGTTCGACGGACGTGTTGTGCGGCCGTATGACAAACTGGAAGACCTCGATACCGACGTGGCCGTCCTGAAAGTTCGCGAGAAGGGGCTGCAGGCCGCCGCGTGGGGCGACAGCGATGCACTCGATATCGGGCACCTGGTCCTGGCAATGGGGAGCCCATTCGGATTGAGCAAGTCCATCACGTCCGGCATCATCAGCGCCAAGGGCCGTCGCTCCCTTAAGCTGGGATCCTCGCGGGACGTCCTGAATCAGGATTTTCTTCAGACAGATGCGGCGATCAATCCGGGGAACAGCGGCGGACCCCTGATCGACATGTCGGGCCGTGTGGTGGGAATCAACACGGCCATCGCATCCAGCAGCGGTGGCAATGAGGGGATCGGATTCAGCATCCCCAGCAATCTCGTGCAGCAGGTCGTGCGGCAGTTGATGTCGTCCGGCCGCGTGCAGCGTTCCTATCTGGGCGTCGTGCTCGACGAGGACTTCAATGCCGAGAAGGCCCGCAAATACGCGCTGGATCGTTCGCGCGGCGCACGCGTGGTCCAGGTCCTCCCAAGTTCGCCCGCCGCGTCGGCCGGCCTTCGCCCGGATGACATCGTGCTCAGTTTCGATGGTCTCGACATTGAAGATGAGAGCCATTTGATCCACCTGGTCAGCCTGACGGAGGTCAATCGAACCGTGCGGCTGCAGATTCTGCGGGCCGGTAAACGCGAAACCATTTCCGTCCGACTCACCGATCGGACCCAGCTCGATAAACAAAGCTCCGCACCGCCGGAGCAGCGAATGATCGATCCGGAACTTCCGACACAGAATGTCGGCCTCACGTTGCATCAAGTCGACGCCGATCTGGCCCCGCAAGTCGGACTGGCCGAGTCCACGCAGGGTCTCCTGGTAATGTCGCTGGCAGAACCCGCCGGCGCCAATCGCGAGTTGCGACTCTATGACTGCATCACGGAAGTCGCCCGCACACCAGTTACCAGCGTCGACGAATTCTCCGCCATACTCTCACAACAGTCGAATCACGGTCCGCTGCTTCTCAAGATTCGCCGCGTTGAGGATGGCCGAACGGTGGAACGCCTGATCCTCTGGCAACCGCAGGACGCACGCTCGTCACCCTGAGCACGTCCGACCTGCCAAGTGGCCAGGGGACCGCGGATGACGCTGATTCGGCGGATGCAGGCGGAGAAATGTCCGCCGGCTTCTGAACGATGGCCTTTCAAGAATTCTTAAGGCGCGTCAGAACGGAATGGAATCCATCGGCGTCGATCCGCCCGATCCGTCTCATCCGCGGTCTATGAGGATGGAGTTGCGGCCGCGGGATCGCAGGGATTTCGCACCCATCAGCCGAAGAGTTCCCGGACGGGAACACCGAGGCCATCCTGTGTGGCGTAGAACGGGCGGCGTTCGACGTCAAACGCCGTCCGGGGGCTGATGCCCATCGCAGTGAAGATCGTCGCGTGCAGGTCCGTGATCGAAATCGGATCCTTGATCGCCACGCACGGTCGTTCCGGAGCCGACTCTCCGTAGAGCAAGCCCCGCTTCATTCCGCCTCCGAACATCAGCACGGACGACGCCCCGGTGAAGTGACGATGCAGCCCGTAGTGCCGCATCTCCTGTAAAACGTCCGAGTTGGCCCGAGATTGGTCACGGGCGTTACTTCCGGGGACGCCTTCAATAATCATGTCGCGGCTGAACTCGCTGGCGAGCACAATGAGCGTCCGGTCGAGCAGGCCGCGTTGCTCCAGATCGAGCACAAGCTGCGCAATGGGTCGATCGATTTCTTGCTTCATTCGCGCGGCGGTCGTATGGCCGTTCTCGTGCGTGTCCCAGTGGAAGAATGGGATGTACTCGGTTGTCACTTCGATGTACCGGGCCCCCGCTTCGACAAGCCGACGTGCGAGCAGGCAGCCCTGACCAAAGCGGCCCGTGTCGTACTTCTCGAACGACTCCTTCGGTTCGAGTGAGAGGTCGAATGCATCCTTGTGTTTGGACTCGAGCAGCCGATAGGCGTTCTCCATCGCACGAATCATCGATTCCTGCTGATAGTCGCTGGCATAGCGCGCACGGGGCGACTGTTGGACCAGCTTCTGATAGGCCCGGTATCGATTCTGGAAGCGACCAACGTCCATCCCCTGGGGTGGCCGCACCGCTGCCGCCGCATCGGCCGGATCGGGAATGTTGAAGGGACCGTACTCGCTGCCCAGGAAGCCGGCCGTCGTAAAGGCTTTAAGTTCTTCGGACTCGCCGTTCCCTTCAATTCGCTGGCCGATGTTGATGAACGGTGGAATGACCGGGTTGAGCGGGCCCAGCACACGGGCCATCCACGCCCCGATGTGCGGCGCGGCGACGGTTTGCGGCGGAACATATCCGGTGTGCCAATGATACTGATGGCGGGAATGCAGGATGTTCCCCAGATCTTCCAGCACGTGAGAGCGGATCAGCGTGGCCCGATCCATGACCTGGGCAACGTGCGGGAGACCCTGGCTGATCTTGATGTCATCGACGGCTGTGTCGATGGCGGGAAACGTACTGATGACCTTTTCGACGGGTGTTCCCACCTCGAAAGGATGATATGCCTTAGGATCGAAGGTATCGGGAGCCGCCATTCCGCCCCCCATCCACAGGAGGATGCATGTGTCCGCGGTTGCAGCGGGAGCGGCCGGAGGCGTTTCGTTGGCCCACAGACGCCGCGGCTCGCCGGACATCCAGGCGGCGGTGGATGCAGCGGCCAACGACTGAAGGAACTGTCGCCGCGACGTCTGGTCGGCAAGTCGTTCGCCACTCAGGGGTTGATTCTGTGCAGTCATGTCGACGCCTCCTCAAATGCAATCACAGCGCGTGGCTGAGATCCGGGATGGAGAATTCTGCGGGATTGAGGCCGACCTGGTTACTGCCGAATGACTCTCGCTGCGGCTGAACGTCTCCGACACGCATCCTATCGGACCAATTGAAACTCCGGCAACATGATGATGCTCCAGAGCAGATCTTCGACGCCCTCGGGCGTCAGACGTTCGCCCAACATCTGACTCGCGATGTCGAGTTCGGAATCGGTCGGTCGTCGGGAGAGAGCCGCCCGATACAACCAAATGCTTAGATCGAGAGGCGAAGCATCTGCATGTTGCGCGATCAACCGGCCGGCCGCTTCGCGAAGCATGCGAGCCAGATCCTCGCCGTTCGAGAGGCTGATGGCTTCCAGCGTTGTCAGTTGCGACGGTCGCTCGGTGACGATCTGTTCGCGGTTGGGCCGTCCGAGCGTCGCCTGCAACCGATCCTGCAAACCGAGCGATGCACGGACGGGACGCGATCCCCACAGGGAATCCCAGTCCCGCTGCAAAGCAAACTTCTTGCCGTTGAAGTTGTCCAACAGCTTCCAGGGCTCATCGCCCGCATTGCCGATGACAACCGCCTCAGGCCATGCGTCGTCGGCAAAACCGGGCTGCTCCCATCCGCCGGGCGATTCTTCTGACGTTCTCCATGTGTCGCTGGCCGGTTGCACCCAGAGCAACTCACCCTGTTCGGAAAGCCCCGCAAATGACAGCAGGAATGCTGCGGGGTTTGGCTCCTGGCCTTCGTTCTCCACGCGGACGGCGATCGTCGTCACTCCCGGTTGTCGGCGGTGCGTGGCCTCCATCACCAGCATCCGATCGAAACCCTGTTGAGATGCCAGTTGTCGTCCGTTGATAAACACCGTCGCCGCATTGTCTGCTGCACAAAGTGCGAGGACATGCGCGGCATTGTCCCAATTCTGCACAACTCGAAAATGCCGGACCGTCTGCGGCGCGACGGCAGAGAACTCGGCGTCGCTCCAGATCCACACCGACTGATTGAGGATCGATCGCACCAGTTGCTCGTTCACCAGCTCTTCAAGCGGAATGCGCGATGCGGCACGCTCTTCGGCCCGCATGACGGCGGCCAGCTGTCCGCCCTGTCCGCGGCCGTCAAGCCGATACGCTCCGCCGTCAGGACCGGGCCACGTGCGGCCGAGGCTGTGGATCGCATCGACAAACTGTTCGGCCGTCATTCGCCGGGCGAGCGGTCCGGTAAAGAGGTACTCATCCGCCGCGAGAGGGCATTCGATGGCGGCGACTTCCGATTGATACGCTTGCGAACTCGCGATCAATTCGATTGTGTGCTTCAAGTCGTAGCCGTGCTCCACAAAGTCTCCGGCGAGAAAGTCGAGCAGGTCTTCACTCCAGGGTCTGGTTTGCATCGCGTCCACGGGGTGCACGATGCCGCGGCCCATCATTCGCTGCCAGATGCGGTTGACGATTGTCCGAGTCAGCCGCCCGTTGTCGGGATGCGTCATCAACTCGGCAAGCTGCCGCAGTCGCTCGGGTTGATCGGCGGAGGGGTCGACGGCGCCGAGTTCCGGAAAGAGCCAGGCGGGCTGGGCGAAACGACCCGCGGGGACATCGCAGCGATGGACCTCCAGCGGTCCTGTCGCGTAAATAGCCGCGAAGTTATAGGTCTCGTCGAGAGTCCAGCGATCGATAAAGCTGTCGTGACACGAGGCACACTTCATATTGATGCCGAGCAACACCTGGCCGACGCTCTGAGCGAACTGAATCTCGGTCGCTTGACTCGTATTCACGTCGCCGCGCCATTTGATTCCGCGAATGAAACCCGCGGCGCGCGGCTCCGGAGTGATCAGCTCACGCACGAATTGATCGTACGGTTTGTTTGTGAGCAGCGATTCATAGAGCCATTCCGTGATCTGCCGGCGGCCGTCGTCGATGAATCCGGTCCCGGAGTAGTTGTTT
>JAHBXU010000311.1 GCA_019636315.1 Planctomycetaceae bacterium
TGGAGCCGGTGCAAAAGACCGCTCCTGACCCAGTTCACACACCACACCTGAACCGGGTCAGCCAGACACCTGAACCGGGTCAGGTGAACCGGGTCAGCCCGGACCCTGAACCGGGTCAGGCTCTCTCCATAGTTAAAACTCCATCTCCAACCACTACTGAAAAACTAACTCAAAGATCCACCGAATCAGATGGAGCTTCTGATGAGAGTTTTTCTGAGCACGCTGGAGATGGAATTTCAAGGACCGTGATCTGGGGCGGCCGCATCCCACTCTCGGCGCTGACTGACCTGGAGAGCCTGATTCCGCTCTACGCGACTGCAGTCGCTCAGGGAGCGTTCACTCACGACGTGGTTGCGCTCGAAGAGTTCCTGTCCTGGGCGCACTACTGCGCCACGGCCAGCGGCATCAAGAATCCGCCCGGCGTCTTCACTACGCAGCTGATCAAGCCGGACCGTTTTCGAAAATGCTGGCGCGACAAGATCCGGATTGAGGATCGCGAATGGGCCGCACGGGAGCTGCAGCACGGCCTCAACGGCCGCGGCGCCAAGCAGCTCAAGATCGCCGTCGAGCAAGCGGCCCGGCGGTCCGTCCCGGTCCGCGAGCGAATCCTGAGCGCCTGCCCGTCGCCCATCGGAAAGGTGATCGAATGAGCGCACGCTCTCTAACGCCCGCGATGATCGATCGCATCCACAAGTTGTTCGACGCTCCGCGGCCGGCGCCGGTCGATGGGCAGACGATGCTCATGAACATTGCCCAGGCGAAAGCCCGCCGTGCTCAGTCCGGCCTTTCACTCGATCCGCCGCAATCGAAGCCCGCGGTCAAACGCCGGCGCAAACCCGCCCCGAGACGGAGGACGTTCCGATGAGCAGCCTGGCTGACGGCGACCTGGCCCAACGATTCCGATCGATCTCGGCGGACGCGCCGGTTCCGGCGTCGGCCGACGCTGGCCGTTACCGCGTCGCGATTCGCACGGCGGTCGGCTGGTCGAACTCCCGCGCCACGTACAAGTCCCGCCGCAACGCTCGCCGGGCCGCCCTCTGGCTCGCGTCGCTGTACGGCGTCCACGAAGCCCACGTCCTCGACGACGAAAACCGCACCGTCGCCCAGTTCAAACACCCGCGGAGCAAACCCCGATGAGTGATCCGCACGAAACCATGACGCCCGGCATCATCGATCCCCGGATGATTTATTCGAAGGAAGAATTCTTCCGCCGGACCGGACTGAAGGCCGCCGCCTATCGCGAGGCCAAGAAGAACGGACTGCGCGTGCGGTACGTTCACAAACGCGTCTTCGTCTACGGGCAGGACTGGCTGGATTATTTGCTGAAGTGCGAAGGTGAAATCAGCCACTGATCCGGGTAGGTTGTGCGCAGTGAAAAATCCCGATGGGATACGGCCCAATGGCTTCATTCGATTGCAAGGGCGAGATTCTGCAGGTGCGGATGCGACCGCAAGGCGCATCCCGGTTGCTGGCCGCAACCGTCACAGCGCCTGCAGAATCCCGCCCTTTCGTTTTGGAAAGGGGACGTGATGACAGGCGATATTCATGTGCACGTTGTCGACCGCGGACGCAGGTGTCTGTACCTGCGGTTCGTCGATCCGGTCGACGGCAAGGTCACCGAGCGATCGTCAGGTGTGTCGCGCCGGCGTGAAGCGGAGCGGCTCGCCGAACGGTGGGCGGCGGAACTCAAAGAGGGCCGGGCGCGGCCAGCAACGCGAATCGCGTGGTCCGAGTTCCGGCAGCAATACGAAGAAGAGCATCTGTCGTCGCTCTCCTCAATGACTGATGCAGCTGTCTCCGGGACATTCAACGTCGCGGAGCAGCATCTCCCGATCCTCAAGGGAGGGAAACTCTCGACACTGGACGAATCCCGCATCAGCAAACTGCAGAACTCGCTCCGGCGTGCCGGCGTGGCCGAATCGACCATCGCCAAGCACATGCGCCATCTCAAGGCCGCGCTCAACTGGGCCAAACGAATGCGGCTCATCGAGCGCGTACCCAACATCGAGATGCCGAAGCGGGCGCGGCGATCGTCCAAGCAGACGCCCATGAAAGGGCGACCGCTCTACACGGAAGAATTCGAGCGGATGCTCGCCGCGGCGCCGAAGGTCATCGGAGAGCTGGCAGCACCTTCCTGGCGGTTCCTCCTGGAGGGGTTGTGGTGGTCCGGATTGCGACTGGGGGAGGCTCTCGATCTGTGGTGGGACCGAGATGACCGGCTACGGCTGGATTTCTCGATCGACCCCCGGTTTCCGATGTTGCAGATTCCCTCCGAATTGGAGAAGGGCAACAAGGATCGTCTCACCCCGGTGGCTCCCGAGTTCGCCCGGTTCCTGGAGAGCGTTTCCCTCGACCAGCGGCGCGGCCGCGTGTTTCGCCTGAAGACGCAGCGAGGTGCCGACCGGCAGCTCTCATTGCCGTATGTCAGCAAGCGGATCACGGATCTCGGCCGTGCGGCGAACGTCCGGGTCTCCGAGCGTGGAAAGGTGAAGTACGCCAGCGCCCACGATCTGCGGCGATCGTTTGGAGACCGCTGGGCAGCGCGGGTGATGCCGCCAGCTCTGCAGCAACTGATGCGACACGACTCGATCGAGACGACGCTGCGTTACTACGTAGGCAAAGACGCCGTGCGGACGTCGGCGCTGCTCTGGCAAGCGTTGCACACAAAAAGTGACTCTTTGGGTGACACCCTCGCTTTTTCGACCTCGCTGGCCGACAACGAAAACGCCGGAAGCTCCAATCTGATTGAAGCTTCCGGCAAAGGCGCCGCCCGGATTCGAACCGGGGAATAACGGATTTGCAATCCGTCGCCTTAGGCCACTTGGCTACGGCGCCGAGATCTGATAACCGGGTTGCACGCGATTTGACTGAAGCAATTGAATCCGCTTGCGTTGCGCCCGGTGAATTGCCTTGAGCGAAACCAAGACCCTTACATTATCGGCAAACGGGGATCAGCGACTACACTTGGTTTCCTTCCCCGATGTGCCACCAGCGGCAAAGTTTACCAAATCGGCCGATTCGCTCAAGCCATGCAAAGTCTCCCGTTCCATGGACCAACGGGCTGAAAACCAGCAAGTGCTATGACGCGACGCACCGTCCGGCCAGGTCAGTTCGCTGGACAATTGGCAGGCCGCGCTGGTTCGGTTGGAATGCCCGTACACTATTCGATGGCAGACGCCTCGGCTCAACTGGACCATAACGACGCACCACGCTGTCGACGGAATTTCCCGACAGCGCCGGTTGGCTGAGCGTCGCGGACGTTGCGATCCGGGATTTCTCACGACATGGCCATCGCTTCAATGGGGCCGGTACCGAATGCGCGATCCTCGGTCGCCATGTTGGGGACAGATTGTCAACACCCCGACGACCCGATGTCAGCACAGCGGCGTTTTCTTTTCGGTAATGCGTGGGCACTGGGGCGCCATCTCGCGGTTCAGCGGGATGTACTCCTTCCAATGCTCGGGTACATCACCTTCGTAGTAAATCGCCTGCACGGGGCATTCGGGAACGCACGCCCCGCAATCGATGCATTCGTCGGGGGCGATGAACACCATCGATTCCCCTTCATAGAAGCATTCGACCGGGCAGACGACCACACAATCGGTATACTTGCAGCCGAAGCACGGTTCGGTCACCACCATCGCCATCCTTCCCTCCTCGAGTCTCAGAGAATGGGGCCTTTGAAAGGTCAATGCCATCGGAACGGCTGGCGCGGACAGAGATTTCCGCCCATTTTCAGTAAAGTCGCCCCCTTCGGCTGACGGCATGCTCGAAGACGCCTCAAATCAGGAGCTTCTTTCGTCGTGGCAATGCGGCGACCAGCACGCTGCCCAGATTCTGGTGCGGCGATTTATGGTTCGTTTGACGGCGCTTGCCCGCAGTCGGCTATCGCAGAAACTCGCACGGCGTCTCGATCCGGAGGACATCGTCCTGTCGGCGTGGCGCAGTTTCTTTGTAGCGGCGGGAAATCACCGTGTCGCAGTTCCAGCAGACGACAATCTCTGGCCGCTGCTGGTGACGATGACGCTCCGCAAATTGCATCGTCAGGCGACGCGGCAGTCGGCGCTGCAACGAGATGTCGATGCGGAGGTGCGTTTTGACCTCAAAGAGGGTTGGCAGAATGTGGTGTCGCGAGAGCCCTCGCCCGAAGAAGCGGCGCTGGTCGTCGATGAAGTCGAATCGTTGATGTCCATGCTCGCCCACACAGACCGGGATGTCCTGGCGAGGCTGCTGCAGGGTGAGGGGCCGACGGAAATCGCCACGGCATTGGGCTGCTCCGAGCGAACGATCCGCCGAAGTGTGCAAAAAATTCGCGAACGCTTTGAACAGTTGCACCAAGAAGACACTCGCCAAGTCCCCAAGAGTGCCGTAACAGGGTCCGGAAGTTGGCCTGCAACTTCGACTCCGCCAGCCGCTGCGATGCCCACTCCCGTACCGGACGCGGAACCGACCATTGATTACTCCGATGTCCTGCTGAAGAGACTCATTGGTCAGGGAGGATTCGGCAAGGTGTACCTCGCTCACCTCAGATCGGACGGCGCAACGGTGGCCGTCAAGTTCCTCAGGAAGCAGTTCTGGAAGGACGCACGGTCTGTCCAGTCCATGTTCGATGAAATGTCCCGCGTCGCAGTCCTTTCGCACCCGAACATTATTCGGCATAACGGGTGGGGTCGGACTCAGCGGGGGGCCGTCTTCATCGCCATGGAATGGATCGATGGTTCGGATACCGCAGCATGGCGGCAACATTCACGGCCGCCGGTCGACGAAATCATCGATTGTGGTTTGGCGGTTATTGACGCCCTCGCGGCGGCACATGCAGCGCACATCATCCACGGCGATGTAACGCCCGGAAACATCTTGCGGCGAGGCAATGGGACCTTTGTGCTGAGCGATTTTGGCTTCGCTCAATCACTCGCCGGATCGCCCCGTCCACGCATCGGTGGCACGCCGGGCTTCCTGGCGCCCGAACAGGTATCCGACGCATTTGGGCCGATCAGCGAGCAGACGGACGTGTACGGAGTTGGCGGACTGCTTTATTCTCTGTTGACGGGCCACCCCCCGATGAGTGGCCGTGATGTGCCAGAAATCCTGGCAAGCGTTCTCTCTTCGAAGCCGCCCCTTCCGGCCAGTCGCCTTGTCAACAACGTTCCGGATCGTGTTGATCAGTTGATTCTTCAGTGCCTGAGTAAGGAACCCTCTCAGCGTCCAAGCTCCATGTTCGAGTTGAAAGAATCACTCCTTGAAACTCGCGAGGCACCGACAGTGCGCGGCAGATAGTCCTGCGTCGTCCGGGAGTGCCCCCTGGTGGAATTCTGGATGAACTCTCACGTTGAGCGGAGTGCTCCACCGCCTCGCTGACATCGCCGTTTCGGGTCAAGTCGACCGATCACGACACGTGCTTTGTTGCGTCAACGGGTTTCGCCGCGTCATCAACTGTTGATGCCGTTTGTCTTGCAGAATTCCTGACAGGTTTCTTCGCCGATGAAGTAGTGCGTCTTGCCTCCCCATTCGCATTTGGCGGCCGCGGCGTGCTTCGGGAAGCGCACGCCGGCGATGGGATCCTCCACCATGTACTCCTTCAGATAGTTGAGGTAGTGCTCGTCCTGGTGGAGATCGAGATAGGTGCGGACGAAGTCAACGATGCGATCGTC